>NZ_JACARK010001440.1:0-2766 GCF_013386655.1 Pseudomonas sp. K5002
CGATCGTGCGCTTTGAACTCAAGCCGGTGGCGATGGACGCGACCATCACCCAGTTCCTGCTGGACCTGGACGGCCAGCAACTGAGCTATGACCACGGCCCGAGCCGGCCGGTCGCGATGCAGTGGCCGAATCCCGGCAGCATTGGCGTGGTGCGCATTTCCATCATGCCGCCGTCAGCCAGCGGGCGCTCCGGTGTAACGCTGGACGGCCCGTGGGCCTGGTTTCGCCTGCTGGAGCAATCGGACCTGACCGCCGGCAATTCGCCGGACCGCTTCAACCTGCGTCTGCGGGTCGACGGCGCGAGCATCTCCTACGAGTTGCGGGCCAACAGTGCCTTCAACCCGTTCAAGAGCCGCGTGCTTAACGGCTTCAGCCTGCCGGAGCGGCTATGACCACGCTGGGTTTCTACGGCAAGTTGGCGTGCCGCGGCGACTTTGTCAGCCGCGCGCTGCCCCAGAGTTTTATCGGCCCTTGGGACAGTTGGCTGGCGTCCGGATTGCTCGCCAGCCAGACCCGCCTCGGGGCTGACTGGCTGAATGCTTACCTGGTCAGCCCATTGTGGCGCTTCGTGTTGGCGCCGGGTGTGTGCGGGCCGGACGCGGCGGTGGGCGTGGTGATGCCGAGCATCGACCGGGTGGGGCGCTATTTCCCGCTGACGGTGGCTGCGCTGTTGGATCATGACACCGACCCCGCCTCCATCATCGGCGGGCCGGATGCCTGGTTTGAACAGGTGGAAGAGTTGTTGCTGAGCACGCTGGACGCCGGCGCCAGCTTCGAAGGTTTCAGCGGCGGGATCGAATCCCTCGGCGCTCCAGCCTGCCAACCTCGCACCTTGGGTAGTCGCTTTGCGGGCTTGCAGCGTGTCAACGCCACAGACCCTCAAGCGCGGATGACTGCGCTTGCCGAACAGGCCTGCGAAGGCGCGAGCCTGTGGTGGGGCCGTGGTTCGCAACAGATTTCTCCCGGTTTAATGCGGTGTCAGGGCTTGCCTGCTGCCGACGATTTTGCGCAATTTTTGCTCGGCCAAGAAGGTGTTGTGTAGATGCGGTCCACGTTCAAATCCGCCAGCAAAAGCCACGTCGGCATGGTTCGCCAAGTCAATGAAGACGCTTGCCTCGACCTGCCGGAAAACGGCCTGTGGGTGGTGGCCGACGGCATGGGCGGGCACGCGGCGGGGGATTACGTCAGCAGCCTGATTGTCGACAGCCTGCGCAGCATTCCCGTGGGCCGTTCTCTTGAGGAATACACGGCGGCGTTGCGCAGCGACCTGCTGCGAGTCAACGGCGCGGTGCGCGAAGAAACCGCCCACCGTGGCGTGACCATGATGGGCAGCACCGTGGTGTTGCTCGCCACCCGAGGCTTGCGCGGCGTGTGCCTGTGGGCCGGCGACAGCCGCCTGTATCGCCTGCGCGACGGCCTGCTGGAAAGCATTTCCCGCGACCACAGCTACGTGCAGGACTTGCAGGACAGCGGCCTGCTCAGCGAAGCCGATGCGCGGGTGCATCCACGGGCGAATATCGTCACCCGCGCGATTGGCGTGGAAGCACAGTTGGCGTTGTCGTCGGTCGACCTGTTGATCGCCCCCGGCGACAGTTACCTGCTGTGCAGCGACGGCCTGAACAAGACCGTCGAAGACCACGAGATCCGCGAAGTACTGAGCCATGCCGAGCCGGACGAAATCGTCCGCAGCCTGGTGCACCTGGGGCTCAATCGCGGCGCGCCGGACAACATCACCGCCATCGTTGTGAAGGTGTCGACATGAACATCATCATTCCCGGCTACGACATCGAAGGCGAAATCGGCGTTGGCGCCATGGCCAGCGTGTACCTGGCGACCCAGCGTTCCCTGGAGCGCAAGGTGGCGCTGAAGATCATGGCGGCGGCGCTGGCGGCCGACCCGAGTTTCTGCGAGCGCTTCCTGCGCGAAGGCAAGACCCTGGCGCGCCTGTCCCACCCGCACACCGTGACCATCCATGACATCGGCAATGTCGGTGAGCTGTACTACATGGCCATGGAATACCTGCCCAATGGCACGCTCAAGGAGCGCATCGCCGCGGGCCTGACGCCGGAGCAAGGGCTGACGTATATCCGCCAGATCGCCTCGGCGCTGGGTTATGCCCACGCCCAGGGCCTGGTGCACCGCGATGTGAAGCCGGCGAACATTCTGTTCCGCGCGGATGGCACGGCGGTGCTGTCGGACTTTGGCATCGCCAAGTCCCTGGATGACCGCACGCAGTTCACCCAGGCCGGATTTGCCGTCGGCACGCCGAGCTACATGAGCCCGGAGCAGGCCCGGGGCCAGGAGATTGATGGGCGCGCCGACCTGTATGCGTTGGGCGTGGTGCTCTACGAGATCCTGGTGGGCAAGCTGCCTTACAACGGCACCGATGCACTTTCCACCGCGCTGGCGCACCTGACTGAACCGCTGCCTGAGTTGCCGGTGCACCATGGGCGTTATCAGGAGGTGCTGCGCAAGCTGCTGGCCAAAGACCCGGCGGAACGCTTCCCGGATGCGTCGGCGTTGTTGCGGGCGCTGGATCAGTTGCCGAAGGAGGAGCAGGTAGAGGCGACGTTGATTCGGCCCCTGCCGATTCCGGTTGCGGTCTCCAATGACCTGGCCGGACTCACGCCGGTTTCCATCGAAATCCCGACCGAAAAGCCGCAGCCACAACCCGTGCGGCAACCGGTGGTGACGCCGACGCAACACTCGGCCGTGTCCGGACAAAACCGTGGGCCGGTGCTGGCGTTGGCGGCAGTTGCCGTGGCA
>NZ_JACARK010001441.1:0-804 GCF_013386655.1 Pseudomonas sp. K5002
CCGCAGGCGGCCTTGCTGCAAATGCTCGGGCAAGCGGGCCAGGGCTGCGGCGCCGACCTTCTGGCGATAGCCGCCGAGGCGGTGCAACGGAATATCGTTGACGGAAAAATCATCGCCCACCGCCGCCACTTCATCGCCCCGCGCCAACGCCGCCCGCAGCGGCTTGCCGTACACGTACCTCAGCCCGCGGGGCTGATACGCCGCGGCATAGCCCCACAGCTCGGCGCTGCGTTGCACTTCCCAGCGCAGGCTGAAGGGCAAGTCCTGCCGGCATTGCTGGTGCAACGCCTGATGCAGCGCCGGATCCCGGCTGAACAACACACCGCCTTCAGCCGTCGTCAGGCCTTTGCCCAGCGCCATGCTGAAAAAGCCGATGTCGCCTTTCAGTCCGACGCTTTTTCCATCATCCAGTGCGCCCATGGCTTGGGCGGCGTCTTCGATCACCGCAATGCCGAGTGGCTCGGCAATGCGCTTGGCAGCCTCCACATCCGCCACACGCCCGGCCAGATGAGTGACGACGATCGCCAAGGTGTTTTGGTTGCACAGCTGCGCCAGCTGGTGTTCGTCCAGGTCGATGCTGCCGGGCTGCAGATCGCACGCCACCACGCGCAAAGGCGGGCAGTGATGGGCCGCCAGGGCCACCAGCGGGCAGGTATAGGCCGGCACGATAAGCTCGGTGCGCCCAGGCGTGCGCTGCTGCAACACCCGCAGCGCCATGATCAGCGCGGCGGTGCCGGAGCAGGGCAGGGCCGGCAGCGGGATGTCGAGCTGTCGGGCCAGGTCGCGGGCCAGGTCGCCCGAGCG
>NZ_JACARK010001442.1:0-593 GCF_013386655.1 Pseudomonas sp. K5002
GGCTCCTGGAAGATCATCGCCGCGTCACGCCCGCGAATCTGCAGCAGCTCCTTCTCGCTGGCACCGAGCATGTCGCGGCCGAGCATCTGCAAGCTGCCGGCGGTGATCCGGTAACTGCGCTCCGGCAGCAGGCGCAGGCTGAGCATCGCGGTCACGGATTTGCCGGAGCCGGATTCACCCACTACGCCGACGACTTCGCCGGGGTTGACGTGCAACGACACGCCGTTGAGTGCCTGGACGTTGTTGCGGTAAGCCGGGAATTCCAGGCTCAGGTTGTCGATGGCAAGCACTGCCGGACTGGACATGGTCATTTCCCCTGTTGCCGTGGGTCGAGCAGGTCACGAACACCGTCACCCAGCAGGTTGAAGCCGGTCGCGGTGACCAGGATCGCCAGCCCCGGAAAGGTCGAGTACCACCAGTTGTCGAGAATGAAATTGCGCCCGGTGGCAACCATCGCGCCCCATTCGGCGGTGGGCTGCTGTGCACCCAGGCCGATGAAACCCAGGGCCGAGGCCATCAGGATCGCGCTGCCGATGTCCAGGCTCAGTTGCACCAGCAACGGCGGCATCGCATTGCGGCCCACGTGCCACGAC
>NZ_JACARK010001443.1:0-591 GCF_013386655.1 Pseudomonas sp. K5002
AAGAAACGGATATGTACTCAGCCAGACTGAACATATCTCATACCCCCCAACCCACCACGCAACTATTGGTTACAAGTTGGTGATAACCTCACCGTTCCCCCACCCAGACCCGTCTCCCCGATGCCCAGTGAACCCGCGCTGCTGTTACGTCACCACCGCCCTTTCATCGCGTTCTGGCTGGCGCGGATCTTTACCGCCAGCGGTTTCCAGATGCTCACCGTGGCCATCGGCTGGAACCTCTACCAACTGACCGGCAACGTGCTGGACCTGGGTTTGGTCGGCCTGGTGGAGTTCGTACCGCGGGTACTGTTCATGCTGCACACCGGCCATGTGGCCGACCGCTATGAACGGCGCAAGGTCGCAGCCATCTGCCAGACCGTTCAAGCGTTGATCGCGCTATCCCTGGCAATCGGCGGACTGACCGGCAATGTCACCCGCGAGATGATTTTTATCCTGGCATTCCTGCTGGGCGCAGCCCGCTCGTTTGAAATGCCCACCACCCAGGCCCTGCTGCCGAGCATCGTGCCCACTGCACTGTTTCCCCGCGCCGTGGCGTCGTCGCAGTCGGCGCAGCAATTGGCCACCATCGTG
>NZ_JACARK010001444.1:0-1218 GCF_013386655.1 Pseudomonas sp. K5002
TGGTGCTGGGCCTGGGCTCGGCGGTGCACGGTGCGCAGGCGGTGTTGACGCTGGGGCTGATCGCCGTGGCGCTGCTGTGCGGGCTGTTGCTGATCCGCCGTCAGGCCGGGCACCCGGCGCCGATGCTTGCGGTGGATCTGTTCAAGCGCCCGCTGTTCACCTTGTCGGCCCTCACCGCGATTTGCGCGTTCAGCGCCCAGGGGCTGGCGTTTGTGTCGCTGCCGTTCCTGTTGCAAACCGTGTTGGGGCACAGCCAGGTGGCCACCGGTTTCCTGATGACGCCGTGGCCGGCGGTGGTCGCGGTGATGGCGCTGATTGCCGGGCGCCTGGCGGACCGTATCTCCCTGGCGTTGTTGTGCGGCATCGGCCTGGTGATGTTGAGCGCGGGCATGGCCTCGCTGGCGACCCTGGGCAACGACGCCTCGACCTTCGACATCGGTTGGCGCATGGCCCTGTGTGGCGCAGGGTTCGGTTTTTTCCAGTCGCCCAACCTCAAGGCGATCATGACCAGCGCACCGATTGCCCGCAGCGGGGGAGCCAGCGGGATCGTCGCCACGTCGCGGTTGATGGGGCAGACACTCGGCGCTTCGTTGGTGGCGTTGTGTTTCCACCTGTCCCTGAGCAGCGGCCCGCAGTACGCGTTGTGGCTGGGCTGCGGGTTTGCCCTGGTGGGCGCGGTGGCCAGCGGGTTGCGCCTGATGCAGGACGGCGCCAAGGTTTAATTATTTGGGCCTTGTAAAACCTTGAGGTAGACGGCTACCGTGGCCGTCTAAATAATTCTGAATGTTTCAGCTTTTATGTCTGATCTGGCCCAACGCAGTGCTGATTCCCACTCCCGCCGTGCCGCGCTGACCCTTGGCCTGTGCCTGCCCAGTGACGTGTTGCTGTACCTGGTGCTGCCGATGGAGTCCCAGGCGTTCGGTATCACCCTGGCCCAGGCCGGGGTGCTGCTGGCGGCCAACCGCCTGGTGCGGATCTTCGGCTACAGGCATGTTCTGAATTTCTACGCCCGTAACGGTGATCGGCTGACGTGCTCCATTGCCGCCGGCGCGGCGGCGGTGTGTGCTCTTGGCAACTCGATGCTGTCCGGGTTTGCGGCCTTGCTGGGGCTGCGGTTGGTCTGGGGCCTGTGTTTTGCGGCGTTGAACCTTTCCACTCAAGTATTGGCTACCTCTGAACCGCTGGGTGCGGCGCGGCGGGCGGGGCGGTCGCGGGCGT
>NZ_JACARK010001445.1:0-597 GCF_013386655.1 Pseudomonas sp. K5002
CGGATTGTTGCGCGGCATGAGACCTTGCGCAGCCGGTTTGCCCAACAGGATGACGACGCCCAGGTGCTGATCGTGCCGCCTGAAGAAGTGATGCCCCTGCAAGTCCAGGACCTGCGTCGCCACCCCGAAGCACAGCAGGTGCTGGACGCGTTGATCCAGGGCGAAGCCTCGGCGCCTTTTGATTTGCAGCGCGGCCCGCTGTTGCGCGGGCGCCTGGTGATCATGGCCGACGATCACCACGTATTGCTGCTGACTATCCACCACATCGTGTCCGATGGCTGGTCCATGGGCGTGCTGACCCGCGAACTGATGGCGCTGTACCAGGCTTTCAGCCACGGTGAGGCTGACCCACTGCCGCCGTTGCCGATCCAGTACAGCGACTTTGCCGTATGGCAGCGCCTGTGGCTGAGCGGCGAAGTGCTGCATCGCCAGAGCAGCTACTGGCAACACACCCTGGCCGGTGCGCCGGCGTTGCTGATGTTGCCGACCGACCGTCCACGCCCGGCCCAGCAGGACTACGCCGGCAGCAGCGTCGAGGTGCACCTGGATGAGCGCCTGAGCGCCGGGCTCAAGGCCCTCAGCCAGCGCCACGGCACC
>NZ_JACARK010001446.1:0-337 GCF_013386655.1 Pseudomonas sp. K5002
TGGCGTATCGGCAGGTGCCGTGGCAGCAGTGGACCGCCGACCAGCACACGGCCATCGGCGAACAAAGGAACCTCACCTTGCCCGACGGCACACGCTTGCTGATCAACACCGGCAGCTCGCTGAATATCGCGTTCTCCGAGCAGGTGCGGCGTATCGAGTTGCTCAAGGGCGAAGTGCTGATCACCACCGCCAAGGATTCGGCCCATCGCCCGTTCATCGTCCAGACCCGCCACGGTACCGCCAGGGCCTTGGGCACCCGATTCAGCGTGCGGGTGGGTGAGCAGGCAAGCCGAGTGGCCGTGACCGAAGGCGCGGTGGAGTTGCTGGCGGCGCATGC
>NZ_JACARK010001447.1:0-721 GCF_013386655.1 Pseudomonas sp. K5002
CTCGGGCGCCGCCACGGCGGGGCTTGCCTCAGCCCAGTCCAGGCGACCCAGCAACGGCAAGGCCGCGCCCAGTGCGATCAGGGAACGACGACTCACGTTGACCATGAAGACCTCTCCTTGTCGGCTCGCAGCTTCAGGTGCGGGATTCGCCCCCGTTCCTGCAATTGGGTATGACGAGGAAAACAGCCGGTGATTTACCCAACCAACAAAAAGCCCCGCACTTCATACCGAAGGCGGGGCTTTTGCGTTTCCGGCTAGTTGGAATGAAAACGCCGGTTCAACGCGATCCGCTTGGCCTCCACTGCCCGCAGGTGTTTGTGGTGACGGCGCCACAGCAACAGCACGATGATCAGCACCAGCACCACCAGGCCACCGCCCCACAGCAGGTACGGCATGGCCGTGATCAACAACGGCGCATCCCCGCCACGACGCAGGCTGGTGACTTCTTCGGAACTGACGCTCAGCGCCGGGTTGCCGAAGGTCTGCAGGCTGTAGTTGGCGATGGCGGCGATTTGCGCGTCGTTCAGGTCACCGCCCAGGGCCGGCATGCTCACGGCGCCGTCGGCACCTTTGCGGTCGATGCCGGCGATGATCGCCATCACCAGGTTGTTGGCCTGGTTGCCGTTGAGCGCGGTGTTGAGGCTCAGGGATGGGTAGAACTTGTCCGCCGAGCCCTGGCCATCGCGGCCGTGGCAGCTGGAGCAGGCCGAGTTGTAGAGGC
>NZ_JACARK010001448.1:0-1693 GCF_013386655.1 Pseudomonas sp. K5002
CGGCAACGCCGGTGGCCGGGCGCGGATATGCGCCATCAGGTCGATGATCAGCACCACGCGGCCATCGCCAAGGATGGTTGCGCCAGACACGCCCTTCACCCCGGCAAACTGCGGCCCCAGGCCCTTGACCACGATCTCCCGGGTGCCGGCCATGGCGTCCACTTGCACCGCCACGCGCCGTTCGTTGCATTGCACCAGCAGCACCGGCAGCGGCTGGTACTGGCCCAGCAGGTTCGGCCGGCCGACGGTGTGCAGCAGGTCGCCGAGGTAGAACAGTTCGTAGCGTTGGCCGGCGTATTCGTAGCGCGGCGGGTCCTGCTGATAGTGCCCTTCCAGCTCATGGGGCATGACCCGCACCAGCCCTTCGATGGTGTTCAGCGGGATCGCATATTGATCGTCGGCACACTGCACCATCATCGCCCGGTTGACCGACACGGTGAACGGCAGGCGAATGCGAAAGTGCACGCCCTCTCCCGGCGTCGAGTCGATGACCATCGAGCCGCCCAGCTGGCGCACTTCTTCATGCACCACGTCCATGCCCACGCCACGCCCGGAAATCTGGGTGATTTTTTCGGCAGTGGAAAACCCCGGTTGCAGGATGAACTGCAACACGTCGCGGTCGCTGATTTCCAGGTTGGGGTCGAGCAAGCCACGCTTGATCGCCTTGCGCCGCACGGCTTCAAGCGGCACGCCGGCGCCGTCGTCGCGCATGTCGAAAACGATGTCGCCGCCTTCGTGGGTCAGGTCCAGGGTGATGCGGCCTTTCTCGGGTTTACCGGCCAGCAATCGTGCATCGCGGGATTCCAGGCCGTGGTCGACGGCGTTGCGCAACATGTGTTCCAGCGGCGCGACCATGCGCTCCAGCACGTTGCGGTCCATCTCGCCTTCGGCATTGCCGACGATAAATTCCACGTCCTTGCCCAGCTCGCCCGCCACCTGCCGCACGATGCGTTTAAGCCGTGGCAGCATGCGTTCGAAAGGCACCATGCGCGTGCGCATCAGGCCTTCCTGCAACTCGGTGTTGATGCGCGCCTGTTGCTGCAACAGGTTGTGGGCGTCCTGGTTGCGGCGGTCGAGGGTTTCCTTGAGGTCGAGCAGGTCGGAAGCCGATTCGAACAGGGCCCGGGACAGTTGTTGCAACTGGGAATGGCGGTCCATTTCCAGCGGGTCGAATTCTTCGTAGCCCAGGCGTTCGGCCTCGGCCTGCTGGCGGCTGAGGATGCGGCCCTGGGTCTCGGTGTCGAGGCGGCGCAGTTGATCGCGCATACGCTCGATGGTGGTTTCCACCTCGTTGAGGGCGATGCTCGCATCGTTGACCTGCTGCTCGATACGCCCACGGAAGATCGAAGTTTCACCCGCCAGGTTGACCAGGTCATCCAGCAAGTCGGCAGAGATCTTCACCATGTCGGCGGCCGGGTCGCTGGCCGGCACCGCCTCGGTTTTGGTTGCCGTCAACGCCAGCGGTGCGTCCGTCACTTCAGCCGGACGCACCAGGCTCTTGATGCGCTCGATCAGCAGGTCCACCGAGCCCACCGGCATGCCCGCCGCCACCGCATCGATCATCTGCGCCAGGCGGTCGTGGCAGCCTTGCAGCAAGGCGAACAGCTCCGCAGAGGGCGCCAGCAAACCGGCCGACAAGCCCTCATAGAGAAACTCCAGCTCATGGGCCAGGTCGCCAATCGGGCCGATCTCG
>NZ_JACARK010001449.1:0-627 GCF_013386655.1 Pseudomonas sp. K5002
CCCGCCTGGCACAGCGCAAACGACGCAACGGCGCTGCGGGCCAACCAGCAATGGTGGACAAGTTTCGACAGCCCCCAGCTCAACCAACTGATCGAACAGGCCCGCAGCGGCAGTTACGACCTGGCCAGCGCCATGGCCCGGGTGCGCCAGGCCCAGGCCAGCGCAGTGATAGCCGGCGCACCGTTGCTGCCTGAACTCACCGGCGCGTTCAATGCAAACCGCCAGAAGCTGCTGCGGGGCAAGGGCTACAGCCAGCTGGACGCTACCAGCAGCAACAAGGCCGTGGATTACTTCGATGCGCGCCTGAGCGCCACTTACGAAATTGATTTCTGGGGTGGCAAGCGCGCCGCCCGGGACAGCGCCGTGGAAGAGGTGCGCGCCAGCGAGTTCGACCAGGCCACCGTGGAACTGACCCTGCTCAGCGGTGTTGCGACCAGCTATACCCAGTGGCTGTCATTGCGTGAGCAACTGCGCATCGCCCAACTCAACCTGGACAACGCCCAAAACGTGTTGAAGCTGGTGCAGACTCGCCACGATGCAGGCTCCGCCACCGCCCTGGAACTGGCCCAGCAAAAAAGCCTCGTGGCCGCACAACAACGCCAACTGCCGCTGGCACAGCAACAGGCC
>NZ_JACARK010000148.1:0-6165 GCF_013386655.1 Pseudomonas sp. K5002
GCGGCAAAACCATCGGCCGGATCTTCCTGCGGGAAACCGGCATGGGCTATCAGCAATGGCGCCAGCAGTGGCGCCTGATGCGCGCCATCGAGCTGCTCGCCACCGGGCGCAGTCTCGGGTACTGCGCCTTTGAGTTGGGCTTTGCCAGTGACAGTGCGCTGATCGCCTTCTTCAAGGCCATGACCGGCGCCACGCCACGGGGTTACTTCAAGTGAATGCCGACTGGCTGTAACCCGGTGGTAGATCGGCTTCATTGATCGTTCCCTCGCTCTGCGTGGGAATGCATCCCGTGACGCTCCGCGTCACCCGTACGCAAGACTT
This sequence comes from Pseudomonas sp. K5002, assembly GCF_013386655.1. Classification (NCBI taxonomy): domain Bacteria; kingdom Pseudomonadati; phylum Pseudomonadota; class Gammaproteobacteria; order Pseudomonadales; family Pseudomonadaceae; genus Pseudomonas; species Pseudomonas sp. K5002. Next base: position 322 of record NZ_JACARK010000148.1, read on the forward strand.
GAGCCTTGCATCGCCCGCTGGACGCAGAGCGTCCGGGGCGGCATTCCCACGCAGAGCGCGGGAACGATCAGTCATCCCGGCGTCTTGTCGGGTTATTTAGGCATCTTGCGAAAACCCACCGCCAGACGGTTCCAGCTGTTGATGGTGGCGATCGCCACGCTCAGGTCGACTTGCTCTTGCGGGCTGAAGTGGGCGGCCAGTTCGGTGAAGTCTGCATCCGGTGCGTGGGTCTGGCTCAGCAGGGTCAGGCTTTCGGCCCAGGCCAGCGCGGCGCGTTCACGGGGGGTGAAGAACGGCGTTTCACGCCAGGCCGACACGGTGTACAGGCGGCGCTCGGTCTCGCCCCCCTTGCGGGCGTCGGCGGTGTGCATGTCGAGGCAGAAGGCGCAGCCGTTGATCTGCGACACACGCAGGCGCACCAGCTCCAGCAGCGGCAGTTCGATGGACAGTTTGCCGACGGCAGCCTCCAGGGCCAGCATGGCTTTCATGGCATCCGGGGAAGCGGTGTAGAAGTCGGTACGAGCTTGCATGGTGATACTCCAGAACAGTGGGGATTGGTGTCTAGAGTAGTGACGAGGGGGCATTGGACAAATAGCCAATCCGGGGAAAGATCAGGTAGCCAATGGGGCCAATCCTGACGATCACCCCGGCCCTGCGCCTTCACCGCGAAACGCACTGGGGCTCAGCCCGGTCCAGCGCTTGAACGCCCGCCGAAAACTGCGCACATCGCTGTAGCCAACTTCCTCGGTGATCCGTTCGATGGACAACCCCGGGTTGCTCAGCAAGCCCATGGTCCTTGCCCTGCGCACCTGTTCCAGCAAGCCCTCGAACGTCAGCCCATGCTCGGTCAGGCGCCGGCGCAAGGTACGCCCGCTCATGTTCAAGTCACTGGCGACCTTTTCCAGCTGGCTGCCCTGCAAATCCCGGGAAATCGCGCGCTCCACCGCCTGGATCAAATCCATTTTCTGATGCAGTTGCGCGCTTTCCAGTTCCAGCAGTTCCAGGGCCTGGCGCAAGGCCAGGGCATGGTGATTGGGCAGCCGCACATCCAGCCAGTGGCTGGCCAGGACCATGCGGTTATGCAGGCAGCCAAAACGCACATCCGCACCCAACAGCTGGTGATAGTCAGCGACATAGCTGGGCGCGGCGTGGATAAATTCGACCCGCAGCGGCATGAAGCCCTCGCCCACCAGGGCGCGGCCATACACCATCAGGCTGGCGAAGAACTCCTCGGCGGCAAACACCTGCACCTCGGCATACGGCAGCAGGCATTCGATATCGACGAAAACTTCCTGGGGACCTTCATGGGTGCGCGAGGTGGCGATACCGCCGGAGGTGTGCTGATGACGTTCCCCGATGGCAAACGCATCGCGCAACGTCTTGCACAGTGAAATCACATGGCCGAGCAGGCCCAGGGTGCCGAGTACGTTCTGATGGCCTACCCACAGGCCCAGCCCCTGGTCGGGCAACACCTTGAGTGCACGCTGGATCATCGCTACCGCCTGGCGATAGGAAATGCGCTGGGCCGGGTCGTCCAGGTCGGCCAGGGTGAATCCCAGGCCACGGCACAGGTGCTCGGCGCTCGCGCCTTTTTGCGCGACCACTTGGCCGAGGGTTTGCAACAGAAATGGCGAGACCAGGGCCAGATCATAGTGCGGATCAACGGCTTTCCTTTGCATGGATCTTCGATTCCCGACTGAGTGCTTCAGTTCTTGTTTTGGAAACATCCTGACAATCATAGGCTCTTGCAAGAACTGCTGCACTCTGGATGAAAGCTGTCCGCCAAAGTCCCCCTATGTGGCCGCCAATACCCTGCCCCGCCGGGCGCCGAGGGCTTATTTCTATAGGCAGCGTCGTCCTGATAATAATAATGAGCCCAGACATGAACACGACCCGTGCGTTTTACCCCGTGCAACTCGCCCTGTTGACCCTCATCAGCCTGCCGGCCCTGGCCACCGAAGGCGGCGTCGACAACATCGGCCCCGGCACCGATGGCTTCTACATCCTGCCGCTGGACGTCAACAACCTGCCCGACCACATGTTCGCCTTCAACATCTATTACAACCATTACGAAGCCAGGAAGCTCGATATCAGCTCGTTGGGTGGCAAGGTGCCGGACGTGAAGATCAAGTCCGACGCGATCATCCCGCGCCTGGATTACCTCAGCCCGTTGCGGGTATTCGGCGGGCGCCTGGGCGGCTACATCGCCCAGCCGTACCTGAAGCAACAGGTGTCGCTGTTCGGCATGTCCGACACCCGGGAAAGCATGGGCGACACCACCGTGGCGCCGATCATCCTCTGGGACCTGGGCAAGAACCTGACAGTGGGCACCGCCCTGGAAATCACCCTGCCCACCGGCGAATACGACGCCACGCGCCTGGCCAATACCAGCAACAATTTCTACACCTACAAACCGTTGGTGTCGGCGACCTGGATGCCCAACGAGCGCACTGAGCTGTCGATCAAGACCACCTACAGCTTCAACAAGGAAAACCCCGACACCCATTACCGTTCGGGGCAGATTTTTCACTTCGACTACTCGGCCAGCTACAAGGTGACGGATAACCTCAGCCTTGGGCTCAACGGCTACTACCTCAAGCAGACCACCGACGATAAGCAATACGGGCATACCGTGGTGAACATCTATGGCGAAGATGTGGATGACGGGGTCAAGGGCCAGGTGTTTGCGATCGGTCCGGCGGTGTATTTCACCTTCCTCAAGTATGCGAGTGCCGAGGTGCGCTGGGCCAAGGAGTTTGATGTGCAGAACCGGCCGGAAGGCGACATGTTGTGGGCGAAGTTGACGATTCCGTTTGCCCTGTAAACCCGGCAAAAACTGTAGGAGCGAGCTTGCTCGCGAAAAACGTCAACGATAACGCGGGCCGTCTGGATGAACGCGTCGTCCTTGGGTTTTTCGCGAGCAAGCTCGCTCCTACAGTGGGACGGCGTTGTCAGGTGTAGACCGGCCAGGTATCGACGATTTTCCCGCCCCGTACTGCCAGCAAATCGCCGAACTGCAGCAGCACAAACTCACTCTGGGTCGGACGCAGAAACACTTGGTCTTCCACGTTCAGCCCCACCTTGGGCGAACCATTGACCATCTCCTGATTGGAGCTGCGCCCGTACAGGTCATTGCTCTGCAAGCCCCTGGGCGATTCAAACTCCGCCATCCAGTTGCCCCCATAAATAAAGAACGTGGCGCGCTGATTCGCATCCCACCACGAGAACAACCGCGACTTGCCGTCCAGCGCCGGAATGTCCACCGGCCCGGTGCTTTTCAACACGGGCGTTGCGATATAGGCCGCCGGCACATGCTCGCTCAGCGACGGCAAGTCATAGTGCGTCGGCTTGAGCAACGCCGTGCCCACCGACACCTCGCTGCTGAGCTTCTCCTGCTCGTGAATGCGATAGCTCGGGCTGCCTGCCGTATTCAACGTCAGCCCGTCGCGCCACAGCGGCGCAAAGTGCTGGCGGGTGTAATCCACATAGCCGTTGTAGCGCTGCATGACTTTGTCGAACAGGTCCTGGGGCGAGCCGAGAATCCCCGGCACGCCCATGCCCACGAACGGGTCGTAGCCCATGAACCCGCTGAATTCCAGCTGCTGCGGATGCGCGCTGATCATCGTCAGCATCTGCCCCAGCACCGCGTTGTCGCTGATGCCGCCGCGATGCAGGCCCACATCCAGCTCGATATTGACCCGTAGTTTCGTGCCCAATCCCTGGGCCAGCGCCAGGTATTGTTGCAGGCGCTCGGGCGTGTCCAGCAGCCATTGCAGCTGGCGGGACGGGTCGAACGGGCCCTTGTGGGTTTGGTAAAACAGCTCGGCAGAACGCACCGGCAACGGCTTGCCCAGCAGGATGTCCGCATCGGGAAAGACCTGGGCGTCGTGATTCAGAAATGGCTGATGAAACGACATCAGGCGCTGGGTACCGGCTCGCTTGGCGATGTACGCCAGCAGCCCCGGCGACGGCAGGGATTTCTCCACCAGCCGCAGGTGTTTGCCGCCGCGCTGCACTGACTGCATCACCACGTCGATGTTGTGGTCCAGGCGATCGAGGTCGATCAGCATCACCGGGCGCATCGGCCCATGGGCCTTGAGTTGCTGGTTGAGGCTGCGGAAATACTCGGTGTAAGGGCTGCCGCGGTCGCCCGGCCTCAGCAAGATGGCACCACCCACCAGCAACACGCCGGTGCCGAGCATGAAATGTCTGCGGTTCATCAGGCCACTCCCAGAATAGACGACAGGTGCGCATTGAGGAATTTGCCGCTGGGGTCCAGCTCGCGGCGCACTCGGGTAAATTCCTCCCAGCGCGGATACAGCGGCTGCAAAGTGCGCGCATTGAGGGTGTGCAACTTGCCCCAGTGCGGGCGACCGGCGTATTTCCAGAAGATCGGTTCTACGGCGGCGAAGAAGTTGTGGTGGTCCATGGTGTAGTGCTGGTGCACGGAAATCGAACAGCTGTCGCGGCCCTCGAACATGCTCAGCGGAATGTCATCGGCCTTGACGTAGCGGTACTCGATGGGAAACCAGGTGCGCAGGTCCTTGTCGTTGATCAGCTTGAGGATTTCCCGCAGGCATGCCGGTCCGTGCTCGGCGGGCACCGAATATTCCATCTCGTTGAAACGCACGTTGCGCACGTTGGCGTACAACTGGAACGACTCGGCCACGCGGTCATCGAAGCTGGCAAAAAAGCGCAGGCTGTTGAGCAAGGTACGCCGGGCCTCGGGGAAATCGCTGCCGTATTTGTCGAGTTTCTCGATGATCGACACAAACTCGTTGCCGCCTGCCTCGGCCGGGTCGATGGGCGGGGTTTCGGGGTCGGTGGTTTCGTTCAGGGCGATGGACAGGGCGTAGTCGGAATGAGTCACCACGAGCATTTCCCAGTGCTGGTTTTCCCGGGTGTTCTTTGCCACGTCCTCCAGCAGTTCTTCAGTCTTGGCGATCCACTGGCGCTCCCGCAGACGGTACGGTGCGCGGTTTTGCAGGCGGACCTGGGTGGCCACGCCGAGGGCGCCGAGGGACACCCGGGCGGCACTGAACACCTCGGGGTGGCGCTTGGCGTCGCATTCCAGCACCTCACCCTGGGCGGTCACCAGTTGCAGGCCGGTGACGCAACCGGAATATGAGGTGAAGCCCACGCCGGTGCCATGAGTGGAAGTGGAGATCGCCCCGGCCAGGGTCTGGTAGTCGATATCCGCCATGTTCGGCAGCGCCTGCCCGACGTCTTTCAAGGCCTGGCCCATGCGCGACATCGGCGTGCCGGCGGCGAAGGTGGCCTGCACGGTTTGCGGGTCGTGATCCAGCAGGCCATTGAAGTAACTCAGGGACAGCAACGTGCCGTCGGTGGGCACCAGGGCACTGAACGAATGGCCCGAGCCCACCGGCCGCACCTTGCCCGGTGCCTGGCCGATGACCTGCACCAGTTCATCAACGTTCTTCGGCGCCAGCCGCGCCAGGGGCAGACAGGTTTGCGCCCCCGACCAATTGCGCCAGGGAATCAGCCGCGGTGCCCGGGCCAGCTGGGCCAGCACCGGGTTACTGGTCAATGCCATGAACGCGCCGGCTACCGCGCCGCGCTGCAATAATTCTCGCCGTGAAAGCCCCATCGCCTACCCCGTTATTCTTATTGGATGTGTTGACCCGACATAAAGCTGATCAGCGCCAGGAATTGCTCTTCGGAGCACTGCACGCACAGGCCCATCGGGGGCATGCCGTTGTAGCCATTGATGGTGTGGTCCAGCAGGGTGTCCGGGCCCTGGGCGATGCGCGGGCTCCAGGCCGGGCCGTCACCGGTCAGCGGCGCACCGGAGGCCGGGTTGGCGTGGCACAGCTTGCAACTGGT
>NZ_JACARK010001450.1:0-614 GCF_013386655.1 Pseudomonas sp. K5002
GGCGGCGGCCTTGAACCTCGGCGTGCTGCACCAGGGCAGCGATGCCGGCGGCTCGATCCGGATTCCCTGTGCCTTCACCGGCACCTTCGGCATCAAGCCGACCTTCGGTTATGTGCCGCAATGGCCGGCCAGTTCGATGACGATTCTGTCGCACCTGGGGCCGATGACCCGCACCGTGGAAGACTCGGTGCTGATGCTGCAAACCATCGCCCAGCCGGATGCGCGGGATGGTTTGATCGGCGCGCCCCGGACCACGCCATGGTTGCACGCCGGGGCTGATTTGAAGGGGCTGCGTATCGCCTATAGCCCGAACTTCGGTTATGTCGATGTGGACCCGCAAGTGGCCAGGGTGGTCGCCCAGGCGGTAGAAGGCCTGGTGCAGCTGGGTGCCCATGTTGAGCAGATTGATCCGGGGTTCAGTGATCCCCTGGAGGTGTTCAATACTTTATGGTTTGCCGGTGCAGCACGTCTGGCCGGGCCGTTGAGCGATGCGCAGCGGCAATTGATGGACCCGGGGTTGCTGCGCATTGCCCGACTGGGCGAGCAGATCAGCCTCAGCGATTACAGCGCCGCTCTGGAAGCACGGGCAGCGCTCGTGGCGCGCATGGCGGCAT
>NZ_JACARK010001451.1:0-1549 GCF_013386655.1 Pseudomonas sp. K5002
CGGCCAAATCCCGCGCCACGGAACTGCGTGACGCCGGGCGCGACATCCTGGACCTGACCACCGGCGAGCCGGATTTCGATACCCCGGAGCACATCAAGCAAGCCGCCTGCGCAGCCATTGCTGCGGGCGCCACCAAGTACACGCCGACACCCGGGGTAAAAGCCTTGCGCGTGGCCGTGCAGCGAAAACTGGCCGAAGAAAACCATCTGGACTATTCGCTGCCGAATATCGTGATCGCCAACGGCGCGAAACAAATCATCTTCAACGCCTTCGCCGCAACCCTCGACGAAGGCGATCAAGTGCTGGTGCCGACGCCTTACTGGCCGTCGTTCCCCGACAGCGTGCGCTTCAACGGTGGCGAGCCGGTTTTTATCGAGTGCGGGCTGGAGCAGGGTTGCAAACTGCTGCCCGCCCAGCTGGAGCAACACATCAATCAACGCACGCGCTGGCTGATCCTTAACGGCCCGGGCAACCCGAGCGGTGCGGTGTATAGCGAGGCTGAACTGCATGCGCTGGCCGAGGTACTGCGTCGCCATCCCCAGGTGCTGGTGCTGCTGGATGAACTCTACGAACACATCCGCTTCGACGGGCGCCCGGCCCAGAGCCTGCTGAACGTTGCGCCGGATTTGCAGGACCGTTGCCTGCTGGTGGGCGGCGTGTCCAAGACCTACGCCATGACGGGCTGGCGCATCGGTTTCGGCGCCGGGCCGCAGGCCTTGACCCATGCAATGGCGGTTGTTCAGTCGCAATCCACCTCCGGTGCTTCCTCCGTGGGCCAGGCCGCTGCATTGGCTGCATTCATCGGCGGGCTGGGCTTTTTGGCCGAGCAGGTAGCGGCCTATCAACTGCGCCGGGACCTGTTGATGATGGCCCTCGGCACCGTCGAGGGCCTGGAAGTACTCGAACCCCAGGGCGGCTTTTTCGTGTTCGTGCGTTGCGCCGGGTTGCTTGGCCGCTATCGCCCGGACGGTCAGCGCCTGGACGATGATGGCGATGTCGTCGCGTACTTGCTGGAGGAGGGCGTCGCCGGAGTAGCGGGCAGTGCCTACGGCCTGTCGCCGTGGTTTCGCCTGTCCATCGCCACCGCGACCGACAGCGTGGCCGAGGCCGGCCGCCGTATCGCTGTCGCCTGCGGCAAGCTGCGGGGCGTCGAATGAGTCATTGGCTGGAGCTTTTTGTGCACTGGGCCGCCGGTATCGGCCTCAACTACAGCTTCCTGCTGGATGCCTATCAGCGCGGCACCCTGGAGCAGGGCGCGCTGACCACGGTGCTGTTGTGCCTGTTCACCATCGTCGGCAGCCTGCTGGCCGGGATCAGCCTGGCAGCGCTGCTGACTTCCGGCAACCCGTGGCTGGCCAAACCGGCGCGGGTGTTTATCGAAGTCACCCGCAACACGCCGACCCTGGTGCAGCTGTACTGCGCATTCCTGGTGTTGAACATGCTGCTGACCCAGGCCGTCGGCGCGGCCAACCCGCTGACGCCGTTTGCCTGGGTGGTGATCGTGATTTCGCTGCACAAGGGCGCGTTCCACGCCGAAGCCCTGCGCGCC
>NZ_JACARK010001452.1:0-612 GCF_013386655.1 Pseudomonas sp. K5002
GATCGCCTCGGCGGTCAGCGCGCCAACGCCCGCGCCCAGCAGGATACCCACGGCCATCCATACGAAGATCGGCCAGCGCACGGCGCCGCGCCGATGATGCTCACGCACCGCATTCACCGACGTGAAGATAATAGACGCCAGGGACGTGCCGACAGCGAGGTGGGTCAGCACCGCGGGATCGAAGCCCTGCAAGGTGAAGCTGAACACCAGCACCGGCACAATAATGATGCCGCCGCCCACGCCGAACAGCCCGGCGAGCATGCCCGCGCAGGATCCCAGCAGCAAATACAGCAGAAATTCCATGGGAGCCCCCGAAAACAGACCGGCATGTTAACGGATGCAAAGCACAGGGTTCTATGGGTAGAGTGGGCAAAACACAAAGGGATTGCCTTATGTGCCTGATTGTTTTCGCCTGGCGGCCGGGCCACGCCCAGCCGCTGATCTTCGCGGCCAACCGTGATGAATTTTATGCCCGGCCCAGTTTGCCGTTGGCCCAGTGGCTGGATGCGCCCCATGTTTACGCGGGCAGGGACCAGGAAGCGGGCGGGACCTGGCTGGGAGTTGGCGCAGACGGGCGCTTTGCGGCGCTGACCAATATCCGTGACCCGCACC
>NZ_JACARK010001453.1:0-740 GCF_013386655.1 Pseudomonas sp. K5002
CCTGGGCGGCACGCGGGTCCACGTCCCAGGCGCAGGCGCTGCGAGAGCCGTCGAGCATGATGAATTGCAGCCCGACCCGTGGGTCACTGCACTGTGCGAGCTTTTTCGCGCTGACGTTCGGCACCACCGACAGGTTCATGTACAGGCTTTGACCCTGGTCATCCGCTGCCACCGTGTTGACCCACGGGATACCTTGCAGGGTGTGTACCGAGGTTTGCAGTTCCTTGAGGTTCGCTGCGCGGTTCATCGCGTACCACTGTTGCAGCACACGGTCGTTGCCCAGGTTGGCATCCCGCAGGCTGAAGGCATATTTGGCGTCCCAGTCGAGTTTGCCCGGCCATTGCACGATGGGGCCGAACTGCGAGCTGTAGACCGTGCGGGACTGTTCCCGGGTACCGCCGTCGGCAGTTTTTACCGCTACCTTGATCGTGGTTTTATCCATGGGCACGGACTTGCCGTCCAGCAAATAGCGAGTCGGGTCCTTGGGGTCCAGAGTCAGGCGATACAGGGTGAAGTGCTTGGACGTATCAACGGTGTGCGTCCACGCAACGTGCTGGTTGAAGCCGATATTGATCACCGGCAGGCCCGGCAACGCAGCGCCCATCACATCCAGCTGGCCGGGGATGGTCAGGTGCATCTCGTAGAAACGCATGCCGCCCACCCACGGAAAATGCGGGTTGGCCAGCAGCATGCCGCGGCCGTTGAACGAACGGTCACGCCCCACCGCCACCGCGTTGCTG
>NZ_JACARK010001454.1:0-449 GCF_013386655.1 Pseudomonas sp. K5002
TCAGCCGCAACCAAAGCGGCGGCAGCCTGGTAGGCGCCGGCGTGCTCGGCGCCCTGTCCGGCTTGCTGGTGGGCCCGTGCATGACCGCGCCCCTGGCCGGCGCGCTGCTGTACATCGCCCAAAGCGGCAACGCCTTGCACGGCGGCCTGATCCTGTTTGCCATGGGCATCGGCATCGGTGTGCCACTGTTGCTGCTGGTGACCGTGGGCAACCGCTTCCTGCCCAAGCCTGGCACCTGGATGAATATCCTCAAGGGCATCTTCGGCTTCCTGTTTCTCGCCACCGCCGTGCTGATGATTCGCCCGGTGGTCGGTGAAACCCTGTGGCTCGGCTTGTGGGGTGTGCTGGCGCTGGTCATGGCCTACTGCGGCTGGCGCCTGGCCCGCGATTTCGGGCGTACCGCCATGCTGTTCGGTGCCGGTTCGCTGGTGCTGGGCCTCTGGGGCAGC
>NZ_JACARK010001455.1:0-426 GCF_013386655.1 Pseudomonas sp. K5002
ATGCCGTGGGACACCGCGTCACCGATCAGGCTCATGCGGCGCAGGATCAGGAACACCCCGAGCGGCGCCGTGCTGCATGCCAATACCAGACCGCCGACGAGCGCGCGGCGCATGAAAACGAAATCGAGAAACGGCATCCACAGGTGGGCGGCGAAGTGCATCAGGCCACCTGCATTTGCGGCTGCGGGCGGATCAGTTCTTTGCTGGAGCCGAACACGCAGCCACTGCTTTTGATCTGCACCACTTGCTGGGTGTGTTGGCGTACGGAGCCGAGGTCATGGCACACCACGACCACCGTGCGGCCTGCGTCGTGCCAGGCGTGGATGTGTTTCCAGCACAGCGCCTGGCCGTCTTCGTCGAGGGCGGCGTGGGGTTCGTCCAGCAGCAATATCGGCGACTCGGCCAGGCTCATGCGGGCGAGCAGGG
>NZ_JACARK010001456.1:0-756 GCF_013386655.1 Pseudomonas sp. K5002
GGGCTGTCGGCCAGGGTGCGGGCCTGGCCACGGTTGCCGATGACCACGACGGTGTCCAGGGGGTTGTCGCTGGCCGGGGCGTCGGCGGCGAGGGTCAGGCTGCTATAGCTGACGGCCTCGCACACGGCGAGGAACAACAGGGTATGGGCGAAAGCCTTGCCGGGTTGGCGGCGGCCGGCGGCGCGTGATGGATTCATGATGTGCAACACTCCAGTGTGGTTAGGCAACGGGCCTTGTTCGAGGACGGCTTGTTAAGTTCAAGCTCTGGTGGAGGCAGGAGAGCAAAGGCTGTGCCATCGCTGAAAAGTCTTGGATAACAAGGAGTTGTTGGAGGGTTTGCGGGGCGGCTGGTGTTTTTCTAACAGGCGGAAGGGCAGGGTGTTGGTTTTTGTGCAGGGGATTTTTTCGCGAAGCTGCTAGCGTACGCTGGGCCGGGGGAGCGCCTCCTTGGCACACCCCTTGCTCTCCCCACGCCATACCTAAACCCAAGGAAGCTTTTCTGTATGCCTAGACCTGGCCCGCGCAACGCCCTCACTGATATTCCCGGCCTGGAGGTTGGCCACGCCACAGACCTGTACGCCGACACCGGCGTCACGGTGATCCGCCCGGATGGTTTCTGGACTGCCAGTATCGACATTCGCGGTGGAGGCCCAGGTGGTCGCGAAACCGCGGCGCTGGAGCCGGAGAACATGGTGGGCCAGCTGCACGCGCTGGTGTTTGCCGGTGGCTCGGTGTTTGGCCTGGCGGCGGCGGATG
>NZ_JACARK010001457.1:0-613 GCF_013386655.1 Pseudomonas sp. K5002
CGTATCCAGGCCGGGCCGGCGTTTGGCCTGGGCTTTGCGGCCAAACCCGGGCATGCGTACTTCCACCTTGTCGCCGCCGGCGGCGTCACCCTGCGTACCGAGGACGGCACGCAGTACGAACTGACGCCGGGCAACGCCGTGTTCATCTCCCACGGGGGCGCCCATCAGTTGCTCTCCAGCCCGGAGGTGCCGGTGCAGGACATCGACAGCTTCAACGCCGCAGCCCTCGGCGATGCGGTGTGTGCCGTGGATGCCCGCGCCGATGCAGGCGTGGCTCAAAGCACCCTGCTCTTCAGCGGCTGCATGGAGTTTGAACTGGGGAGTTTGCACGGCCTTGGCCGCCTGATGCCGGACCTGATGCTGATCGACGCCAAGGGCCAACGTTATCCGGGGCTGATGCCGATCCTGGCGGCCATGGAGCGTGAAGTCAGCAGCGCCCGCATCGGCTTCGCCGGCATTCTGGCGCGCCTGGCGGACGTGGTGGCGGCCATGGTTGTTCGGGGCTGGGTCGAATGTGCCTGCGGGAATGCGTCCGGCCTGGTGGCCGCGCTACGCGACCCGCGCCTGGCCAAGGCCCTGCTGGCGTTGCACCAGCAGCCTGGGCGCGACTGGA
>NZ_JACARK010001458.1:0-1114 GCF_013386655.1 Pseudomonas sp. K5002
ACTTCGCCACCCTGCCGCCGGAAGCGGTGATCAACCCGGTGAAAAAAGCCGGCGTGAAGCGCCTGCTGGTGGTCGGCGGTGCCGGTTCGCTGTTGTTGCCGGGCGGCAGCCGAGTGATCGACAGCCCGGGCTTCCCCGAGGAATACAAAGCCGAAGCCAGCGCCGGCAGTGTTTTCCTCGATACCCTGCGCCAGGAAAAAGACCTGGACTGGACCTTCCTGTCGCCTTCGGCGGAGTTCGTCGAGACCGCACGCACCGGCACATTCCGCCTGGGCCAGGATGAATTGCTGGTGAGCAGTGAAGGCCGCAGCTGGATCAGCTTTGCCGACTTTGCGATTGCGCTGATTGATGAAGTGGAAACACCGAAGCATTCACGCCAGCGGTTTACCGTCGGCTACTAAGGCTGACGCGCACTAAAAATGTGGGAGCGGGNNCACATTTTGATCTTCATTGTGACGGCGACTGTGCCTGGCTCACCAGCCAGTCCATAAGCTGCTCCAACCCCGCCGAGGGCTCAGTGCCCGGCGGGTACACCAGGTAATACCCCATCCCCGTCGGCACCCGTAGTTCAAACGGCGTGGCCAACCGCCCCGCCTTCAGGTCCTCGCCAATCAGCGCGCTGTCGCCAATTGCCACGCCCGAGCCTTGGGACGCCACCGTCATCGCCAGGTCCAGCGTTTCAAAATGATGCCCCTGGGCCAGATTGCTCAAGCGTGTATTCGCCGCTTTCAACCACAACGCCCAATCGCGCTCATCCCGCGTAGGGTGCAACAACACCTGTTGCTGCAAATCGGCAGGCGTGTGCAAGCCACCGAGCAAGGCCGGCGCGCACACCGGCGTCAGGCGCTCATCGAACAGATGCCGGGCCTGGGCCGACTGCTCGGCAATCGGCGCGTAGATCACCGCGGCATCGAACTGCTCGCGGCGAAAGTCGACGGTGTAGGCCACGGTGGTGGTCAACTCCACCGGCACATCCGGGCGTTCCTGCTGCCACTGCATCAGGCGCGGCAACAGCCAGCGCATCACGCAGGTGGAGGCCTTGAGCTGCAAGGTCTCGCGGCGGGTGCCGATCTGCTCAACCGCCTCGCCGATCAGGCCGAACACCTGCTGCGCC
>NZ_JACARK010001459.1:0-822 GCF_013386655.1 Pseudomonas sp. K5002
CAGGCGCGCAGCGCGGCCGAAGGTTCGATCAACTGGCCGGGTACCTTGCTCGGCGGGCGGCCGCAACGCCGCGAAGATTTGCTGTATCAACTGCGTAGCCGTACGCCCCATGAGCTGTGGCTGGTGATTGTCGATGCTTCGGCCTCCACCCGGCGGCATCAGGCGCTGAGTGATGCCAAGGGATTACTGGCCCAACTGTTCGACGATGCCTATCGACAGCGGGCGCGCATGGCGTTGCTCACCGCGAGCGGGCAATCGCCAAAGTGGCAGGTGCAGGGATTAAAGGCGGCAAAAGGGCTTGATCATTGGCTTGATGGCCTCGGCGCAGGTGGCGGCACGCCATTGTTGGCAGCGCTGAACGAAGCGGGGCACTGGTTGGCGGCTCGTCGCAAGCGTTACCCGGTGGAGCAGCAGCGGTTGCTGGTGATCACCGATGGACGGCTAAAGGATGTGGCAGGGCTGCCGCAGCTGGACTGCCCGGGCTTGCTGGTGGACATCGAGCGCGGCCCGATTCGGTTGGGCCGTTCAAAGCAGCTGGCTATGGGGTTACAGATTGACTATCGGCATATCGATAACCTGTAAGCGCCGGCACGTTCGGCCAAAGATCCGCCACCAGAAACAACCGTTCGGCTTCTTCCCATTCGCCTTCGCTGTTTTCCACCAGGCGCACCAGCAACTGCGCGGGCGCCATGGGGTCCAGTTCGGTTAGCCAGTGCTGCATCCGGGCCGCGTCCCAGGCTTCGTCCGCCGGGTAGTGCGCCGGTGCCAGCCATGCATGACGGGGCAGCGGTTGCCAGCGTCCTGACGGGCTTTGCTCGATAA
>NZ_JACARK010000149.1:0-1665 GCF_013386655.1 Pseudomonas sp. K5002
ACACGCAGCGGCGGACGGGACATCGCCAGGGCGGTGGTTTCTTCATCCAGACCCAGTTCGGCGGCGCGCACGGTCAGGCGAGCACCATCGGCCAGCACCGTGTCGGCGCCGGTCAGCACCACACTGGCCTGGGCACGCAGGCGCTGTACATCGGCACGCGCGGCCGGGCCGGTGATCCATTGGCTTTCGCCGTTGGCCATCGCGGTGCGACCGTCCAGGCTCATGGCCAACTTGACCCGCACAAACGGCAGGCCATGCTCCATGCGCTTGAGAAAGCCCGGGTTAAGCGCCCGCGCTTCGTTTTCCAGCAAGCCGCTGTGGGTCTCGATCCCGGCCTGGGCCAGGCGGCGCATGCCACGCCCGGCGACTTCCGGGTTCGGGTCCTGCATTGCCGCAACCACACGGGCCAGGCCGGCATTCACCAAGGCATCGGCGCAGGGCGGTGTGTGCCCGTGGTGGCTGCACGGTTCAAGGGTCACGTAGGCCGTGGCGCCCCGGGCTTTGTCGCCCGCTGCCCGCAGGGCATGGACTTCCGCATGGGGTTCGCCGGTGCGCACGTGCCAGCCTTCGCCGACAACCTGCCCGTCACGCACGATCACGCAGCCAACCCGGGGGTTGGGGTGGGTGGTGTACAGGCCCTTGCGCGCCAATTCCAGGGCACGGGCCATGTAATGGGCATCGAGTACCGCTTGTTCTGCCGAAGGTGGGTTCATTCTTTTACCGGCTCACGGGCCAGGCGGTCGATCTCTTCGCGGAACTCGTTGAGGTCCTGGAAGCGTCGATACACCGAGGCGAAACGGATATAGGCGACTTCGTCGAGCTTTTGCAGCTCGCCCATCACCAGTTCTCCAACCACCAGGGATTTGACTTCGCGCTCGCCGGTGGCGCGCAGCTTGTGCTTGATATGCACCAGTGCCGCTTCCAGCCGCTCGACACTCACCGGGCGTTTTTCCAGGGCGCGCTGCATTCCGGCGCGCAGTTTTTCTTCGTCGAAAGGCTGGCGACTGCCGTCGGTCTTGATCAGACGTGGCAATACCAGTTCGGCGGTTTCGAAGGTGGTGAAACGTTCACCGCAGCCAGAGGCCAGGCATTCACGCCGGCGACGCACCTGTTCGCCCTCGGCGACCAGACGCGAGTCAATGACCTTGGTGTCGTTGGCACCGCAGAAGGGACAGTGCATGGTGGCAGGCAACAAAAAATGGGAGGGCCATGGTAGCGCATCCCTGTGGCAAGACAAGCCATAGCCTTTACGGTATATAGGCTGACTATTATGTTTCATATTTTTTAAGCCACGGATTTTGTCCTTTCTGGAGCCGTACATGCAGTTACGACCACTTGTTTTGCTCACGTTGCTCGGTTTTCTGGTCGCCTGCAGCAGCCATGCCCCAAAACCTGCGGCGCCGGCTCCGGCACCGCAACAAGAGAAAAAACTGCCGGGTGTGGAAGAAGATCTCGGCCCGTTGCCCGCCTACCAGCGTGAAGTCAGCGGCCAATTGAACGGTATACCGGCGGGTGCCGAAGTCGAACTGGCGCTGCTGGTGATCGACGACCGTTCGCGCCCGCAACAACTGCTGGCCAGCAGCGTGCTGATCGGCAACAACAAGCCCCTGGCCTTCCGCCTGCGCTTCAACCCGCAAGCGTTCCCGGCGGGCGGGCGCGTTGACT
>NZ_JACARK010001460.1:0-306 GCF_013386655.1 Pseudomonas sp. K5002
CTGCAAGGCACGATCCTCGCCGGCAGCAGTGGCTATTACGATGCGGGCGGGACCACGATGCCTTATGAGGCCGGTACCGTGGAAATCCAGGCCCAGCGCCTGGGCAGCAGCGGTTCACTGGACCAGCAGTTCGCCGACCTCAACCAGCGCCTGAATCAAGGCCAGGTGTTCGGCACACGCAGCTTCCAACTCAAGCAGGGCGACTTGACCATCGGCAATGGCCTCAAGGCCGGCACCGTCAACGTCTCCGTGGACAACGGCAGCCTGCGGGTCACCGGCCTGGTGGACGCCAGTGGCGAGCGCGTC
>NZ_JACARK010001461.1:0-483 GCF_013386655.1 Pseudomonas sp. K5002
CGCGCATGATCCCCAGGCGCTGGCGACCGATCTGCGACAGCGGCGGGTGGTACAGCAGCACACAGTGGCTGGCGGCGCTGCCCCGGCCGACGCGGCCGCGCAATTGGTGCAGTTGCGCCAGGCCCAGGCGCTCGGGGTTCTCGATGATCATCAGGCTGGCGTTGGGGACGTCGACGCCGACTTCGATCACCGTGGTCGCCACCAGCAATTGCAGGTTGCCGGCCTTGAACTCGGCCATTACCGCGGCCTTTTCCACCGGCTTCATGCGACCGTGAATCAGCCCGACCTTGAGTTCGCCCAAGGCGCTGGTGAGGTCTTCGTAGGTGGTTTCGGCGGCCTGGCAGGTCAGCTCTTCGGATTCTTCGATCAGCGTGCACACCCAATACGCCTGACGGCCTTCGGCGCAGGCGCCGCGCACCCGTTCGATGACTTCGACGCGGCGGGTGTCGGTGACCAGCACGGTGTTGACCGGCGTTCGGCCCG
>NZ_JACARK010001462.1:0-325 GCF_013386655.1 Pseudomonas sp. K5002
TGCCCAGCTGCGGAAACAGCAGTGCCAGCGAACGTTCCAGGTGCGCAAAATCCGCGGGCCCGGTGGGATCTTCGAACAACCCGCGCCCGCCCATCAGCAGGCGACCGTGGGCGTCCTTGCGAAAGTACAGCAGTAGCCTTTGGGCGGTTGAGACGGTTTCCTGCCCCGGCAAAATGCTCTCGGCCGCAGGCCCGCTCAAGGGCCGGGTGGCGACGATAAAACTGTTGGCCGCGAGCACACTCTGGGCCATGCCGGGCCACAAGTCGCCGCTGTAGCCGTTGGTGGCCAGTACCACCTGGCCGGCCGACACCTGCGCGCCGCTCGC
>NZ_JACARK010001463.1:0-688 GCF_013386655.1 Pseudomonas sp. K5002
TGGCCCTGGCCTTGGGACGTCTGCTCGCCACCGGTGGCGGTCTGGCTGCTGGCGCCCGGTTGCGCAGTCTGGCCGGGTTGGGTGGTTTCGTCATCCTCGTTTTTTGCAGGCTTGGCCGGCTCGGTTTTTTCCGGTTCCTGTTGCATCAGGCTTTCCACCAGCGCCTTGTTCTTCAGCGCCGGCTGCAAGTCTGGCTGGGCTTCGAGGGCTTGTTCGTAGGCATCGATCGCCGCTTCCAGCTCGCCGCTTTTGGCCAGGGCATTGCCTCGATTGTAGTGGGAGTAGGCGTCGCTGCCTTCGGCAAACCGCTTGGCGGCTTCGGCATAGTTGCCCGCTTCATACAGTGCGACGCCTTGCCATTGCGGGTCTTCGAAATGTTCGGCTGCTTCGGCCGGGCGTTTTTTCTTCAGCAGCAGTTGACCCTGTTGGTCGGGGCGCAGCCACAGGTCCTGGAAGTCGAAGGCATAGCTGGGCTGCGGCGCGCCCAACAGCAGCAACGGCAGGAAGAACAGCCAGCCACGGCGCCCGGCGCAGGCGGCCAGCAGCAATAGCGGTAAGAGCAGCCAGTAACCCTGGTCGGCCCAGGTGTCGAGGTGCAGCAGTTGGCCGTCATTGCGCAGGTTTTGCGGGCCATCCAGCAGGCCGAGGTGGCGCAGGTCCTTGTCGTCCAGGCGGGCCTGGCGGTAGC
>NZ_JACARK010001464.1:0-357 GCF_013386655.1 Pseudomonas sp. K5002
AAGCTCAGGGAGCTTTCCGCCAGGATCGCCCAGCCGAACATGCTGGTGGCCAGCACGCACACCGGCGCCACGCAGTTCGGCGCGATGTGCCGCAGCATGGTGTACAGCTCGGAGTTACCGATCACCCGCGAGGCTTCGACAAACTCTTTCTCGCGCAACGACAACACCGTGCCGCGCACCACCCGCACCACCGACGGTGTGTAGGCCAGGCTCAAGGCAAACACGATGCCGTACAGGCTCGGGCCGATGATCGCCATCAAGCCCAGGGCCAGCAGGATCCCGGGAAACGCCAGCAACGCATCGTTGACCATCATCAAGCCCCGGTCGACCCAGCCCCGCAGGAACCCGGCCAGCAGG
>NZ_JACARK010001465.1:0-1335 GCF_013386655.1 Pseudomonas sp. K5002
GACCTGATCCGGCGGCAACCCGAGGGCCTTGGCCACGTCGCGCACCGCGCCGGCGCCGTGATAGCTGCTGACCACCGCCGTCAACGCGGCGCGGGTACGACCGTAGCGCTGGAAGACGTATTGCAGCACTTCTTCGCGGCGTTCGTGCTCGAAGTCCACGTCGATGTCCGGCGGCTCGTTGCGTTCACGAGACAGGAAGCGCTCGAACAGCATGTTCATCAGGCTCGGGTCGATCTCGGTGATGCCCAGGGCAAAACACACCGCCGAGTTGGCCGCCGAGCCACGGCCCTGGCACAGGATCGAACGGCTGCGGGCGAAGCGCACAATGTCGTGTACGGTGAGGAAGTAGCTTTCGTAGCCGAGGTCGCTGATCAGTTCCAGTTCGTTATTGATCTGCTGGAGGGTCTTGGCGTCGACCCCTTTCGGCCAACGCTGGGCGATGCCTTGCTCGGTCAAGGTGCGTAACCAGGATTTTGCATCCTGGCCTTCAGGTACCAACTCCCTGGGGTATTGATAGCGCAATTGGCCGAGGTCAAAGGTGCAACGCCGGGCAATGTTCAGGGACTCTTCCAGCAAGTGCGCCGGGTACAGCGCGGCCAATGCATCGAGGCTGCGCAAGTGCCGTTCACCATTGGGATGCAGGCGCGCGCCGGCTTCGGCCACCGGGACGTGGTGACGGATTGCGGTCATGGTGTCTTGCAACGCACGGCGACCGCGCACATGCATATGCACATCGCCGCAGGCCACCGCCGGCAGGTGCAGGCTGGCGGCCAGGTTCAGGCGTTGCTCAAGGTGACGGGCATCGTTCTGGCCGCAATGCAGTTCCACCGCCAGCCACAGGCGATCGGTGAAGGTGCTGCGCAGCCATTGGATATGGGCCTGGGTATCGGTGTCTTCGACCATCCATAACGCGAGCAAGCCGTGTACCGCGGTGAAGTCTTCCTGCAGCAACCGGTAGTGACCTTTTTCCGCACGGCGACGGGCGATGGTGATCAGCCGGCACAGGTGTTGATAGCCTTCCAGGTTCTCCACCAGCAGCACCAGCTTGGGGCCGTTTTCCAGGCGCATCTCGCTGCCGATAATCAGCGGCAACCCGACTTCCTTGGCCGCCTGCCAGGCACGGACGATGCCCGACAAGGTGCATTCATCGGTGATGGCCAGCGCCTCGTAACCCTGCTGCCTGGCCCGTTCAAACAGCTCGCGGGCACTGGAGGCGCCCCGCTGGAAACTGAAGTTGGACAGGCAGTGCAGCTCCGCGTACTTCATGCAAACCAGCCTTGCAGCCACAGCGTGCCGCTTTCGCCCACGATGCGGTAAGCCCAGCCCTGCTGGCCG
>NZ_JACARK010001466.1:0-475 GCF_013386655.1 Pseudomonas sp. K5002
CGGGCTGAAGCCGCAGGGCAGGCTGGCAGCGGGGTTGCCGGTGATATTGAACGGATAGGTAAACGGCGTCCAGCGGGCCCAGGGCACCGCGCCCTCCTCGCCCGGCCAGCCCTCGGGGGCAACCCGGTCGGCGGCGAACGGCAGGATCGGCATCGTCGGCATCAGCAGTACGTCGTAGTCATTAAACAGCGCGTGTACCTGATTGGCGAACAGTGCACGTTGCTGCACAGCCTTGAGGTAGGCCGCCAGATCGTAATCGGCGGAGCGCTTGATCAGCGCAGCGAAACCCGGGTCCAGTTGGTCGAGGCGATCGGCCAGGGATTTGCCATAGGCGATCCCGCGCCCGCCGACCCACAGGGTTTCGAAGGTGGCCAGCGGGTCTTGCCAGTCCAGGGCCAGGGTGGTGACGGTGACCGGCAGCTCATCCGCAAGGTAATGCACCGCCGCTTCGACGGTGGCGGCGATGACCGGGTCC
>NZ_JACARK010001467.1:0-773 GCF_013386655.1 Pseudomonas sp. K5002
GTCCAGGTGCAGGCCGCCACTGAGCAACACCCACGCGGTCAACAGCAGCGCGGCGTGCAGCAGCAATGGCGCGCCCATCAACACGGCGTTCAAGCCCCACAGCAGTAGCCCGAACAGCAGCCCCACCACCGGATAAAACAGCAACGAACGCCCCAGTTCCTGGGGCTGCGGCATGCCCGGCAAGCGAATCGGCAGGCTGCTGAGAAACTGCAAGGCGATCCAGAACGGCAACATGCTCAGCGTCCTTCCCTTAATACGCCATCCGCCTCGACCTGCAGGCTGAACAGGCCACCATGGCCGACTTCGACATTCAACAGTTGCTCACGCGGCAGACCACGTGCCTGGGCCAGCAGCAAACGCATGACTCCACCATGGCTGATCAGCAGCACTCGCTGGCCGGCATAAGCTTGATACAAGCGGCCGACAGCCCCCAAAACACGCGCGGAAAACTGTGAAACCGGCTCGCCCTGCGGCGGCGTGAAACTGTAGGGATCAGCCCAGAACAGGCCCAGCGCGTCGGCGTCGGTTTCCATCAAGGCTGCAGCGCTCTGCCCTTCCCAGGCGCCGAAGTGCAGTTCCTGCAGATCCTTTTCGAGGGTCACCGGCAGGTTCAGGCGCGTGCCCAACTCCTCGGCAAACCGCGCACAACGTTGCAGCGGCGAACTGACCAGACGCTCCCATGGGCCCTGCTCCACCACCGCCTCACGCATCTGCTCCCAGCCCTTGGCCGTGAGCGCATCGTCCAGGCTGCCGCGCAAGCCGCCGCCCAGTTC
>NZ_JACARK010001468.1:0-545 GCF_013386655.1 Pseudomonas sp. K5002
AGGAGCGCCCGGACTTCGCCGAAGCCATCGAACACGGGCGCCTCCAGGGTGTCAGCGGGCTGATGGCCCTGGATTTCCAGCAGCGGGCCCAGCGCCTCAAGGCCATCGCGCTGTACCTGTGCGAGCGCAAGGAACAGCTCTACGCCCTCTCCCACCACAGCGGCGCGACCCGTGCCGACAGCTGGATCGATATCGAAGGCGGCAACAGCACGCTGTTCACCTACGCCAGCCTGGGCTCGCGGGAATTGCCGTCGGGCAATATCGTCCACGAAGGCCCGGCGATGCAGCTGAGCAAGCTCGGCAGCTTTGCCGGCACCCATATCCTGGTGCCTCGTGGCGGCCTGGTGGTGCACATCAACGCGTTCAACTTCCCGATCTGGGGCATGCTGGAAAAATTCGCCCCGAGTTTCCTGGCGGGCATGCCATGCATCGTCAAGCCGGCCAGCGCCACCAGCTACCTGACCGAAGCCGTGGTGCGCCTGATGGACGAATCCGGCCTGCTGCCACCCGGCAGCCTGCAACTGGTGATCGGCAGCACCGGCGAC
>NZ_JACARK010000015.1:0-2681 GCF_013386655.1 Pseudomonas sp. K5002
ATGCCGTCACCGCCTGCTGGACGTTCGCCTCGGGCGCGCTGGGCATGGGCTGCTGGAACTTTGTCGCCGACCGGCGCGAAGACCGGGTGGAGATGATCGGCAGCAAGGGCCGCATCACGTTTTCGGTGTTCGATGAGGCGCCGTTGCGGCTTGAGGGCGAGACCAGCGAGGTGCTGGAGGTGCCCAACCATGCACATATCCAGTGGCATCACGTGCTGGGGATGAATGCGCATATTCGCGGCGAGAGCAAACACCCGGCACTGGCGATCGAGGCGTTGAAGACCGACCGGGTCATGGACCGGGTGCTACAACGTAACCCCAACCTGGCGGTCTAGCGGTGCTTTAATTTTGTCTTTTTAAGGAATGAACGGATGAAAATGAAAGCAGCCTGGATTGTGCTTTGCCTGGTGTTGGCCGGGGCCGCGACAGCAGCGCCGCGGGCCCAGGGGCAGGCCGGGGAGTTTGACTTTTATGTGTTGTCGCTGTCCTGGTCGCCGACCTTCTGCCTGACGCACCCGGACGACCAGCAGTGTTCGGGCAAGGGCTACGGGTTTGTCCTGCATGGGCTGTGGCCGCAGTACGCGAAGGGCGGCTGGCCGGCGTCGTGTGAGCCGCAGTCGCGCTTGTCGGATGCAGACTTCGCCCGGGGCAGGACGCTGTTCCCGTCGCCCAAACTGCTCAGGCATGAATGGGCCAAGCACGGCACCTGCAGCGGCCTTGAGGCTTCGGCTTACCTGGACAAGACCGATGCAGCGCTCAGCGTGGTCAAGATTCCGCAGCAGCTTGAGCCCTTCAATGTCCGAAGCGGCCTGGGCGCGCGGGACATCGAAGCGCTGTTTCGCGAGAGCAACCCGGCCATGGGCAACCATGGCCTTGCGGTGATCTGCAAGGGTGCCGTGCTGACCGAGGTGCGGGTGTGCCTGACCAAGGACCTGGCGTTTGCCGGCTGCCCGCGCAGCGTCAAGAGCCAGTGCCGGGATGGCGATATTCGCATCCCGACCCAGCGTTAAGCGGACTCAGGCGGGCCCATAACCTTTATGGGCCTGCTCGATCTCCTCCACCAGGCGGTCAATGCCCGCCAGGCGTGCCCGGTTGTCGTGGTCCCAGGGATGGAACCCGGGCTTGAAGTAATGCAACCAGGGCAGCGCCATGCGCGGGAACACGCCCTTGGGCCCGTACAGAAACTTGAGCATCCGCCAGAAGCCCTTCAAATGCCCGCCCGAACGCCGGTCGGCAAACAACAGGCGCAGGTGAAAGTCCAGGATCGTCAGCCAGAACAGCCCCGTGGTGATGAGCATGGTGGAAGTGCGCAGCAGATAACGCTTGGGCCCGGGCTTGATCACGCTGTTCCACACATCAAACGCCACCGCCTTGTGCTCGGTTTCTTCCAGGGCATGCCAGTACCACATCTGCTGGTAACCCTTGACCGAATCCCCGAACCGCGACGGGTCGCTGAGGAGGATTTCCGCGAGCATCGCGGTGTAGTG
Organism: Pseudomonas sp. K5002; assembly: GCF_013386655.1. Lineage (NCBI taxonomy): Bacteria > Pseudomonadati > Pseudomonadota > Gammaproteobacteria > Pseudomonadales > Pseudomonadaceae > Pseudomonas > Pseudomonas sp. K5002. The sequence continues at coordinate 1,488 of NZ_JACARK010000015.1, forward strand.
CTCCAGGGCAATGGTCACCGCCAGGTTGAAGGAGGCGGGCAGGTATTTCTTTTGCGCGTCAAGGATCATCTTCAGCCGACGGTCGAGGGTATTCGCCGGCAGCCCTGCGGCTTGCAGCAGATCGTTGTAGGCCACGTGCTCGCGGCTGTGCATGGCTTCCTGGCCGATGAAGCCCTGGATTTCTTTCTTCAGCTCCGGGTCTTCGATGCGCTGGCGGTAGTGACGCACGCTGTCCATGAAGAACAGTTCGCCCTGGGGAAACAGCAACGACAGTGCGTTGAAAAAGTGGGTAATGAACGGGCCTTGTTCATGCCAGTCCTTGATGCGTTCGGCCGGCAGGGCAAAACGGAGGTCGCGGCGAATCGGCAGCATGGTCGGTACTCCAGTTCAGAGACGGTGCTCTTCGTTGGTTTCAAGGACGGGCGAGGGCGCATTGCGTTGCTTGGGCGCCATGCGTTTGCTGGCGAGCACCACCAGCGCTTGATAGGCGGCAGGCAGGCAGCGCGCGAGCAGGTCCAGAAAATAGGCGTCGCGGCCAATCAGTACGCGGCGTTTGTTTTTGCGTACGCCTTGCAGGATAACTTTGGCGGCATGGTCGGCGTCGGTGATGAACAGCTTTTCGAAGTCGGCCCGGGCCTGCTGTTCGCTGTGAATCAGGAAGCCGGTCATGTTGGCGTCGATCCGGCTGCTGCGGCAGATGTCGGTGCGGATCCCGCCAGGGTGCACGCAGGTGGCCGAGACCCCGCTTTTTTGCAGGTCGAGTTCCTGGCGCAAGGACTCGGTAAAACCACGCACGGCGAACTTGGTGGCGTTGTAGCCGCTCATGCCCGGCTGGGCGAACAGGCCGAACACGCTGGAAGTGTTGACCACATGCCCATCGCCGCTGGCCTTGAGGTACGGCAAAAAGGCCTTGGTGCCGTACACCACGCCCCAGAAGTTGATCCCGACGATCCATTCCAGGTCGGTGTAGTCCACGCCTTCGACGGTGCTCGACAGCGCGACGCCGGCGTTGTTGAAGATCAGGTTGATCTGGCCATGTTCGGCGGCGCATCGGGCGGCCCAGTCTTCCACGGCCTGGCGCTCGGAAACGTCCAGCACCTGCGAGGTGACCAGCACCGGTGCAAGCACCTGGGCCTTGATCAGTGCGACGGTCTGCTCCAGGCCCTGGCTGTTTTTATCCGCCAGCGCCAGGTG
>NZ_JACARK010000150.1:0-8932 GCF_013386655.1 Pseudomonas sp. K5002
GAGCAACTGGGCGGCAAGCTGCACGCCGCGCTGCTCGAAGAAATAGACAGCCTGGCGCTGCCGGCTGACGTGCAGTCGCGCATCAGCCAGGTGCACGGGCAACGTGCTGCCGCCAGCCAGGACTTTTTCTCACGGGTAGCCGAGAAGTTTCGCGCCCAGCAGGATCTGATCGCCGGCTTGGCGCAATACCGCGAAAGCGTGCTGGCACTTTTGGACAAGCTGAGCTTCAGTGATGAGGCTACGGCGGTCGAAGTGGGCCCGGGTGATGGCGGCTTCCTGCCGGAGCTGGCGCGGCGCTTTCATCAGGTCACGGCGCTGGACAACAGCCCGGCGATGCTGGAGCTGGCCCGCCAATTGTGTGAGCGCGAAGCGCTGGGCAATGTCCACCTGCAGTTGGCGGACGCCCTGAATGACACCAGCCTGCGGGCCGATTGCGTGGTGCTGAACATGGTCCTGCACCATTTCGCCGCCCCGGCAGACGCCCTCAGGCAGATGGCAAATTTGCTGCAACCAGGCGGCAGCCTGTTGGTCACGGATTTATGCAGCCACAACCAGAGTTGGGCCAGGGAAGCCTGCGGTGATCTCTGGCTGGGTTTTGAACAGGACGATCTGGCCCGTTGGGCCACCGCTGCGGGACTCGTTCCCGGGGAAAGCCTCTATGTAGGTTTACGTAATGGTTTCCAGATTCAGGTCCGCCATTTTCAGCGGCCGGCTGGCGACACTCACCATCGGTAAATATCAGGAAAACATCGAGATGAGCGAATACTCCCTTTTCACCTCCGAGTCCGTGTCTGAAGGGCATCCGGACAAAATCGCCGACCAGATCTCTGACGCGGTGCTGGACGCCATCATCGCTGAAGACAAGTTCGCCCGAGTGGCGTGCGAGACTCTGGTGAAAACGGGCGTGGCGATCATCGCCGGCGAAGTCACCACATCTGCCTGGGTAGACCTGGAGCAGATCGTGCGTGATGTGATCATCGACATCGGCTACAACAGCTCCGACGTCGGCTTCGACGGTGCGACCTGCGGCGTGATGAACATCATCGGCAAGCAGTCCCCTGACATCAACCAGGGTGTCGACCGTGCCAAGCCTGAAGATCAGGGCGCCGGCGACCAGGGCCTGATGTTCGGCTATGCCAGCAACGAAACCGACGTGCTGATGCCGGCACCGATCACCTTCTCCCACCAGTTGGTGAAGCGCCAGGCCGAAGCCCGTAAATCCGGTGCATTGCCATGGCTGCGCCCGGACGCCAAGTCCCAGGTGACCTGCCGTTATGAAGGCGGCAAAGTCGTCGCCATCGACGCGGTGGTACTGTCGACCCAGCACAACCCGGACGTTTCCTACGCCGACCTGCGCGAAGGCGTCATGGAGCTGATCGTCAAGCACGTGCTGCCTGCCGAACTGCTGACCAAGGACACCCAGTTCCACATCAACCCGACCGGCCAGTTCATCATCGGTGGCCCGGTGGGCGACTGCGGCCTGACCGGTCGCAAGATCATCGTCGACAGCTACGGCGGCATGGCCCGTCACGGCGGTGGCGCGTTCTCCGGCAAGGATCCATCCAAGGTTGACCGTTCGGCGGCCTACGCCGGTCGTTACGTGGCCAAGAACATCGTGGCCGCCGGCCTGGCCGAGCGTTGCGAGATTCAGGTGTCCTACGCAATCGGTGTGGCCCAGCCTACGTCGATCTCGCTGAACACCTTCGGTACCGGCAAGATCAGCGACGACAAGATCGTCAAGCTGGTGCGTGAGATCTTCGACCTGCGTCCTTACGCAATCACCACCATGCTCGACCTGCTGCACCCGATGTACCAGGAAACTGCGGCCTACGGCCACTTCGGTCGTACCCCTGAGCAGAAGACTGTCGGCAACGACACGTTCACTACGTTCACCTGGGAAAAGACCGACCGTGCCAACGACCTGCGTACTGCCGCCGGCCTGTAATCGTCCTACGGTGTACACAAAGCCCCGGCGTTCTGTTCAAGCGAGCAGAAACATCGGGTAAAAAGCCTCGCGGTTGCGGGGCTTTTTTATGCCCGCGGGGATGGCTTAGGCTGGGCGCCCTTTTCAGAGCAAGGATGCTCATGATGACGTCACTTATGCGCTGGCTGTTTTTCCTTTTACTCAGCTTCTCGCCGCTCACTGCGTGGTCGCAGGGGTGCCCCGACTGGGAGGCCGATCACGCCCGGGCCCAGATCAGCACCCTGGCGCAACAAATCCGCTTGTGGGATGACAGCTACCACCGGCTCGGCCAGTCATTGATCAGCGATGAGCTGTATGACCAGGCCAGCCAGCGCCTTGCCCAATGGCGCAGGTGTTTCACTCCCTCCGCCCCAGTCACGGACGACCCGCTGGGCAGCTCGCGGGGCACGACCGCCCACCCGACGCCCCACACCGGCCTGGAAAAACTGCTGGACGATAACGCCGTGCAAACCTGGCTGGGGACTCGCCAGGACGTGTGGATCCAGCCCAAGGTCGATGGCGTCGCCGTCACGCTGGTTTACCGCAAGGGCCGGTTGAGCCGGGTCATCAGTCGCGGCGATGGCCGGCTGGGCCAGGATTGGTCAGCCTCCGCCCGCCGGATTCCGGGGATCGTGCAGCAACTGCCCGAGCCCGTTGACCTGTTGTTGCAGGGCGAACTCTATTGGCGACTGAATGACCATGTGCAAGCTGCCAAAGGTGGCCTCGGCGCCCGCGGCAAAGTGGCCGGGCTGATGAATCGCCGGCAGTTGAGCGACGCCGAGGCCGCCAATATCGGTCTGTTTGTCTGGGCCTGGCCCCAGGGCCCTGATGACTTTTCCGAGCGGCTGAGCCAACTGGCGCAATGGGGCTTCACCGACAGCGGGCGCTACAGCCACCCGATCAAGGACATGACCGAAGCGGCGCACTGGCGCAGCTATTGGTACAGCCACCCGCTGCCCTTCGCCAGCGACGGCGTGGTATTGCATCAAGGCCAGCGGGCCCCGGCCGAGCGCTGGCGGGTCAGCGCGCCCTACTGGGCGGTTGCCTGGAAGTACCCGGTGGCCAAGGCATTGGCCCATGTGCGCAAGGTGCACTTCAAGATTGGCCGCACCGGGCGCATCACCTCCATCCTGGAGTTGGAACCGGTACTGCTCGATGACCGGAAGATCAGCCGGGTCAGTGTCGGTTCCCTGAAACGCTGGCGGGAACTGGATATCCGTACTGGCGACCAGGTCTCCATCAGCCTCGCCGGGCACGTCATCCCCCGCCTTGACCGCGTCATCCTGCGCAGCCAGCCACGGGCCGAGTTGCAGGTCCCGCAGGCCAGGGACTTCCACCCCTTGAGTTGCTGGCAACTGGCCCCGGGTTGCGAAGAACAGCTGCTCGCGCGCCTGACCTGGCTGAGCGGCGCCCAGGGCCTGGCCCTGCCACACATCGGCCGCGAAACCTGGAACACCTTGATCCAGGCCGGCCTGATCGACGGCCTGCTCGATTGGTTAACCCTGGATGAGGCAGAGCTTGCTAACATTGATGGCTTCGGCGAACGCAGCAGTGCGCGTTTACTCGACAGCTTGCGCAGCGCCCGGCAGCGACCGTTCGCGCAATGGCTGATGGCCCTGGGAGTACCGCCCACGGCCCGCAACAATCTACAAGGCGGCTGGCAAACCCTGGCCGCCAGAGACACTCAAGCCTGGCTGGCCGAAGACGGCATAGGCCCGGGTCGCGCGGCGCAACTGAGCGCCTTTTTTCGCGACCCGCAGGTGCTGGCCTTGAGTGAAACATTACGGGCTGCCGGGATAGATGGTTTTTGACCTCTGCCCGACGGCATTAACCGGTGCCGGCAGAATTCATCCTGCCCACCTGATTGCGACCTTGTTTGCCTTGGAGCCTTTATGAAATTTCTTGCACCTTTTGCCCTGTTGACCGTCGCTACCCTTATGTCCGCGCCATTGCTGGCAGCCGAGGAAGCTGCGCCACTCACAGGCTGCGCCGCCAAGCGCGAGTCCATCAGCACCCAGATCGAACAAGCCAAGGCCCACGGCAACAGTGAGCAACAAGCCGGCCTGGAAAAAGCCTTGAGTGAAGTCACCGCCAACTGCACCGATGCCTCCTTGAAAAAGGAGCGGGAAAACAAGGTGCTCGACGCCAAGCACGAAGTCAGCCGCCGTCAGGCTGACCTCGACAAGGCCATGAAGAAGGGTGATTCCGACAAGATCAACAAGCGTAAGGACAAGCTGGCCCAGTCACGCAAGGACTTGCAGGAAGCCCTGGACGAACTGGACAAGTAAGACGGCCTCAGTGATCGCGGAACTGTTTATGGCACGCGGTGCAGGCATCTTCGACTTTCTGCACCGCCGGCCCGAGGTTGCTGGCCTTGTAGGGCTGGACCTGGCTGGCGATCACCAGTTCACCGGTGGCCGTTTCAAGGTTTCGAGCCATTTCCTGGAAACGTGCCTGCTGCTGCCACACGTCGTCCTTGGCGCTGGTGTGGTCTTCTTCACGCACGCTCGGGAAATGTTTCCACGGTTCGTGGGACAACGCATCAAGCTTGACCGCGCCTTCGGCAAATTTGCCGCCGTCGAATGGAATGCGCCCACGCAACATGCCGCCCAGGTCTTCGCCGGTCTTGAGCATCTGCTTGAAAATGGCCTTGCGCTGGCCAAGGGGCGAATTCGGATCAACCCCGCCGCAGGCGGACAGTGTCAGGCAGGCCAGCAATACAACGGTCAGTCTTTTAAAAGTCATGATGGCTCAAGGTCACGGGAAACGGCGGCCAGTATCCTCGCCCCGCCCGCAAAGACCAATACCCCCATTAATAATAAGGGTTGCTCGAACGCCAGCCGATACGAGCAATCGCTTCAGGAATTTTGTGTATGAATACCCGTTTTAAGCCTTGGCGCCGCCTCGTGTGGGCCCTGCCAATGATCGCGCTGCTGGCCGGTTGCGACACCGGCAAGGACGAAAAAGCCAAGCCCCACGCCATTGCTACCTACGTCGGCACCACCTGGGAAAACCTGCCGGCCGTGTCGGACAGCGACCTGCAAGCCGGCTTCGAATCCTGGCGCAGTGCCTGTCAACGCCTCAAGGCTGACCCGGTATGGGGCGCGACGTGTGCGGCATCGGCCACCGTGCCGTCGACCGCAGTGGCGATTCGTGACTTCCTCAAGGCCAACCTCGACGTCTACGGCCTGCGCTCGGCAGACAACAGCCCCAACGGCCTGATCACCGGCTACTACGAACCGGTTTACCCCGGCAGCCTCACCGAAACCGCCACCGCCCATGTACCGGTGTTCGGCGTGCCGGATGACCTGATCATCGTCAACCTGGAAAGCATCTACCCGGAGCTCAAGGGCAAGCGCCTGCGCGGTCGCCTGGAAGGCCGGGTACTCAAACCCTATGACGACGCCAGCACCATCAACCACCAAGGCTCCACCGCCAAGCCCATCGCCTGGCTGACCAACCCGATGGACCTGCAATTCCTGCAGATCCAGGGTTCGGGTCGTATCCAACTGGCCGACGGCCGCCAATTGCGGGTGGGTTACGGCGACCAGAACGGTTACCCGTACCGCCCCATCGGCCGCTGGCTGGTGGAGCAGGGCGAGCTGAAAAAAGAAGACGTGACCATGGGCGCCATCGCGGCCTGGGCCAAGGCGCATCCGCAGCGTATTCCTGAATTGCTGGCAAGCAACCCCAGCTACGTGTTCTTCAGTGCCCGCCCCGACAGCAACGAAGGCCCGCGTGGCTCGCTGAACGTGCCGCTGACTGCGGGGTATAGCGTTGCGGTGGATCGCAAGGTGATTCCGCTGGGCAGCCTGTTGTGGCTGTCGACTACCCGACCGGATGGTGCGCCGATTGCCCGCCCGGTGGCTGCGCAGGATACCGGTGGTGCAATTACCGGCGAAGTGCGGGCCGACCTGTTCTGGGGAACCGGTGATGCCGCTGGTGAGTTGGCGGGCAACATGAAGCAGCAGGGCCAGATCTGGATGCTATGGCCCAAAGGCGCAGCGTTGCCAAAAGTGCCGGATGTGCCGACAGGCACCTGAAGAACACCAAGGTCTATGTGGGAGCGGGCTTGTGTGGGAGCGGGCTTGCTCGCGAATGCGGTGGATCAGTCGATACATCCGGTGACTGACTCACCGCATTCGCGAGCAAGCCCGCTCCCACACTTGAACAGTGTCAGGCTTCAGATCGAGACGAAGAAGAAGCTCGCAATCAACGCCATCCCTACCGCCCACACCACCGACCGCAGCATCGCCCAGTCCGCCAGGTAGCAGATGATGTAGAGCAACCGGCTGGTGATGAACAGCACCGCCAGGACGTTGATCGTCACCAGCGACGCAACGCCAGCCAGATGGGCAATGATCACCGCCGCCGCAAACGCCGGGGTCACTTCAAAGCTGTTGAGTTGCGCACTGTGGGCGCGCTTGGCAAACCCCTCGAGGGTGTCGAGGAACGCCCGCGGGTCATGGTTCTGCCGGGGCCCGAACTTGCCGCCGCTGAACTTGGCCACGCCCGTGCACAGGTACGGCAGAAAAATTGCGATCAACACACACCAGAAAGCGACTGTCATAACCCATTCCTTTTTTAGTTTTATCCGACGGTTAGAGTTTCATCACGAACATGCCGATCAGCACCAACCCACAGGCTATGAGCCGTGGGCGGCCGAAAGGTTCTTTCAGGTAACGCATGCCGAACAGCACCACCAGGATCACGCTGACTTCCCGCAGCGCAGCGGCTTCGGCAATCGAGCCCAACTGCATGGCCCAAAGCACCAGAGCGTAGCTCAACAACACGCACAACCCGACACTAAGCCCCAGCCTCCACTGCGTGCGCCAGAACAGCCCGAACGCTGCCCGTTTGCGCACCATCGCCAGCAACGGAAACGGCCATGCGCTTATCAGCGTCAGCCACACCAGGTAGTCCAGCGGGTGTGACCAACGGCGCAATGCCTGGCCATCGAGGAAGGTGTAGCAACCGATACACAAGCCGATCAACGCCACCACCGGCAGCATCGACCAGGGCAACCGGTCGCCACCGCCGCCCTGCCACAACAGGCACAGCATGCCGAACGGGATCAGCAGAATGCCGAGAATCTGCTGGGTACTGAGCACCTCACCGGCAAACACCAGCGTCAGCGCCAGCACCACCAAAGGCGACAAGCCGCGCATCAATGGGTACACCAAGCCCAGGTCACCCACGCGATAGGCCTGGATCAGCAGGTAGCGGTAGAGCAATTCAAACAACGCCGAGGCGATGATCCACGGCCAGATTTCCAGTGGCGGAAACGATACAAACCCCACCGCCAGCACCACAAACAGCAACGCCACCGTGTCCATGCACGCGATGACCAACAGGCGCTCGCCGCTGAATTTGATCAAGGTGTTCCACGTCGCATGCAACAACGCCGCTACCAGTACCAGAGCTGTTGCAATCACGGTGACTCCCCAGTCATAAAAAGCGGAATTGATTCGCCATATTTCAGCACCTGTTTATACTAAAGCCGACCACGCCGCACTCAGTTGCGCAAAGACCTGGACCAATAAATTTTTGCTGCTGCCCGATCTTCGCCGATCCGGGCGTCGGCCTGCGTATGCCTGATCAGAGCGTCACGATTACCGAAGGAGATCCTCGCCTGCCGCTCGGTGCCTGGATCGGCGGGATGGTGGTGGCGGCACTTTTGTTCATCGACCTGCAACGTCGTCGCCTTGCTGCGGTCAACGTAGCCAACTGATAAATGTGTTCTGTGTGGGAGCTGTCGAGCTTTAGCGAGGCTGCGATACAGGCGCTGCGGTCTTGCAGCCTCACCCAGGTAATGCCATCGCAGCCTCGCTGGGGCTCGACAGCTCCCACATATGATCTCTACTCACTCCTCCATCCAAGGACCCCGGATGCTTGAACTTGTCGCTGCGTTTATTTGCCTCACCACCCTGCTCACGTATGTGAACTACCGCTTCATCGGCCTGCCGCCCACCATCGGTGTGATGGTCACGGCACTGATGTTTTCCCTGCTGCTGCAAGGCTTGAGCTTTATCGGCTACCCCGGCCTTGAAGAGCGCATCCAGCAGTTGATCGGCCAGATCGACTTCGGCGACCTGCTGATGAACTGGATGCTCTCGTTCCTGCTGTTCGCCGGCGCCTTGCACGTCAACCTGAGCGACCTGCGCAGCTACCGCTGGCCCATCGGCCTGCTTGCCACCTTCGGCGTATTGATTGCCACGATGGTGATCGGCAGCCTGGCCTTCTACATCTTTGCCCTGTTCGGCTGGCACGTGAGTTTCCTGTACTGCCTGCTGTTCGGCGCGCTGATTTCCCCCACCGACCCGATTGCAGTGCTCGGTGTGCTGCGGACCGCCAATGCGTCGAAACCACTGAAAACCACCATCGTCGGCGAATCGCTGTTCAACGACGGCACGGCGGTGGTGGTGTTCACCGTGTTGCTGGGCATCGCGCAACTGGGCGAGACGCCTACGGTCGGCGCCACGGCCATGCTGTTTGCCCATGAGGCGATTGGCGGCGTGGTGTTTGGCGGGCTGATCGGCTACATCGTGTACCTGATGATCAAGAGCATCGAGCAGTATCAGATCGAAGTGATGCTGACCCTGGCCCTGGTGATCGGCGGCTCGGCGATGGCCACTGAACTGCACGTCTCGGCACCGATTGCGATGGTGGTGGCGGGCCTGATCATCGGCAACCTCGGCCGCAAGCTGGCGATGAACGACATGACCCGGCGCTACCTGGACGGTTTCTGGGAACTGCTCGATGACATGCTAAACGCCCTGCTGTTTGCGCTGATCGGCATGGAACTGCTGCTGTTGCCGTTCAACTGGCTGCACGTGTTGGCCGCCAGTTTGCTGGCCGTGGCAATCCTGTTGTCACGCCTGCTGACGGTGGCCCCGGCGATCCTGCTGCTGCGCCGCTGGCGCACGGTGCCCCGCGGCACCATCCGCATCCTCACCTGGGGTGGCTTGC
>NZ_JACARK010001469.1:0-635 GCF_013386655.1 Pseudomonas sp. K5002
GATGCCGAAATCGCGGCTGCCGGACACCGCGCCCGCGCCGTTATCGCCGCCGCCGTTGCTTTTGCCGGTGTAGGCCTCGACGCGCAATTCGGCCATGTCGTGCACATCCCGCAGGCGGCTGAGGCGCTGTACCTGGCGGTTGTCCGGGGCGCGGTCGACCACGTCATCGGTGAGTGCATCGAGCTGACGCCATTCCTGCAGATCGAGGGCAGTGTGGCCTTGGGAAACCTCCAGGCCGATGTCGCGCGGGGCCTGGGCTTCGGTTTCCTTGAGGGTGTTTTCGGCGCGCCGTGGCCAGTCGCGGGCACGGTACATATCGGCCTGGGCCAGGCGCAGGCCGATATTGCCCGGGGCCTGTTGCACCAGGGCTTCCAGGCCTTTTTCGCTGGCGGGCAGGTCGGCGCCATAGGTGCCGGCCTGGGCGGCCAATTGTTGGGCGTCCATCCAGGCGTCGTTGGGGTTGCCGATGGGCAAGCCCTTGAGCTCGACCCGGGGTTTCTGGGTGCTCGCCAGGTTGTCGGCGACTTCGCGAGCTTCCACCACTTGATCGTTTTCGAGCAGGGCGTAGAACAGCGCGGTGCTGTCTTCGACGTGATCGCCGGCGTCCGCATCGCTTGCCGCCAGGGCCTGGCGAT
>NZ_JACARK010001470.1:0-915 GCF_013386655.1 Pseudomonas sp. K5002
CGCGAGCACGGCGTGCGGGTGTTTCGCGGCGCCCAGGTGAGCACTGAAACCCCTTGATTCACCCCAACCCCAGTAAAGGAGCATGACCATGTCCGTAACCGCCGTAGACAGCAACCTCGCCCCCGGTGGCGCCAGCCCTGAAGCCAAGTTCAACGCCGCGGTGGACAACGCCAAGAGCGCCGATAAACCGGAGATGACCGACGCCGAATTCACCGATGCCCTGATCACCCAGGCGGTCACCATCGGCGGCCAATTCATCATCATGCCCAAGGCCCAGGAAATGCTGAATGACGCCATGTCCGATGACGACGAAGAGTAGGGCGCACCCATGACCATCAGTCTCGCTGCCAGCGCCACGGCCTTGCCGCCGTCCGCCGGCGCGGGGCCCGCCGGGGCCTCGCAGAATCTGTTCGAGCACATGGCCAATACGGCCAAGGGCATGCCCGAGGGCGCCAGCCCCCATCAGATCGGCTCGGGGCTGATGGAGCGCCTGAACAGTTTTATCGACCGCTCCCGGACCTTTTCCGAGCGCGCCGATTTGCTCACCAATAACCCCTCGGCGCCGCCGCAAGTGGCCGCTGCGGATATCCGCACCTCGGGTGCCTCGCCCACCGCAGAACCGGGCAAGAAAGTTGCCGAGCAGCAGGTCGACCAGATCGTCCATTCACTGGGCAAGATGTTCGACTACTCCATCGAAACCCAGATGGTGGTGCGCGGTGCGACGCAGATTTCCGGTTCCGCCAACACGCTGCTCAAGGGTCAATAACGCCATGCCAAGCCCGAATCGTGCCCTGCGCCTGCTGCTGATCGGCGTGCTCGCCAGCCTCTTGCAGGCCTGCGACATGGACCTCTACACCAACCTCAGCGAGCGCGACGCCAACGCCATGGTCGCGGTGCTGCTGCGCGACGGCATCC
>NZ_JACARK010001471.1:0-840 GCF_013386655.1 Pseudomonas sp. K5002
TGAACACCCGACGTTGCAGGCCTTGGCTGCGCTGTTGGGGCAACCGCTGCAAACACCTGCCGCGACCTTTGTACCCGCGGCCCGCCCGGCGCACTTGCCGTTGTCGTTCGAACAGCAGCGCCTGTGGTTCCTCGAACAGCTGAGCGGCGCCAGCGAATACAACGTGGTCAGCGCCGTGCAATTCGACGGCGAGTTGAATGTGCAAGCGCTGCAATCGGCTTTGAACACGGTGATCCAGCGCCATGAAATCCTGCGCAGTCGCATCGTGCGTGAGGATGAAGGTGAGTTGGCGTTGGTGATTGAGCCGCAGGTTGAGCTGACGCTCGGCCTGGCGCGGTGGGATACCGTCAGCGATGAACGCTGGCAACAGCTGACCGACGCGGCGATCCAGGCCGCCACCGCGCAGCGCTTTGACCTGGCCAACGAGGTGCCGATTCGCGCCACCTTGCTTTCGCGCAACCACCAGGCGTTGCTGGTGCTGACGTTGCACCATTGCGCGACGGACGACGCTTCCACCCATAACCTGCTCGACGAACTCGCCCAGTGCTACAGCGCCGAATGCCAGGGCCACGTCGCCAACCTGCCGGGGCTGGCGTTGCAATACCCGGATTACGCGCTCTGGCAGCGCGAGCCGGCCCAGCAGGCGCTGTTCGACAGCCAATTGAACTACTGGCGTACCCAGCTGGAAGACGGCAGTTACCAGTTGGAACTGCCCACCGATCAGCCACGCCCGCCTGTGCTTGACCCGCGTGCCGGCTCCGTCCACTTGCAACTGCCTGCGGAACTGAGCGGCCGTCTGCGCCAGTTCGCACATCAACGCGGGGCCACGCTGTACATGCT
>NZ_JACARK010001472.1:0-813 GCF_013386655.1 Pseudomonas sp. K5002
CCCGGCTTCCACCAACCCGGCCACCGCCGCACCCGTACCCAGCACGCCGGTGGCAACCGAGAAACTGCCGCTCAGGTAGTCGCCTTTTTTCAACGAGTCGACACCGCCAATCACCCCGATCACACCGCCGATAATCCCGCCCGCCGAACCGATGATCTTGCCGGCCGCACCGAGGTTGGCGATTTGCTGCGGACTCAGCGGACCCTTGCCCACCGGCACCTTGCCGGGGAAGTCACCGATGGTGCCGCCATCCGGGCGGTTGACCCAGGTGATGCCGTAACCCGCTTCCTTGGCGTATTTGGTGCCGCCCTCCATCAACAACCCGGCAAATTGCAGCCCGGCGGATACCCGGTTCGCGTCCGCCACCGGCGTGTTGCTGCCGCTGGCCGAACGGGCCATCAGCACGCCGCTCATCAGCACTGCGCTGCCGATGTGCAACAGGCCTTGCTTGAATGCCGGGCTGACGTCGCCGAACTTCATGCCTTCGATGGCCTTGGGCAGTGCGTCGGCGATCTTGTTGCCCTGGCGCCCGATGTCCCATACCGAACGCAGCATCGACACCACTTGCGCCGGGTCGATCTTGCCGCCATCCGAGGTGACGAACATCTCTGGATCTTTTTGCTGGGCGTCGTTGATCGCGGCAGTGACCTTGGCTTCGTCGAAGTTGCCCTTGCCGTCCCCCAGGGTGATGTTCAGGGTGTCGGTGGTGGCGCCGCCGAGCAGGGCGTCGCCAAGGGCTTCGTTGAAATTCACCTGCAAGGTGGCGGCGTCATCCGCCGAGGCCTTGTCGCCGAGGAAGGCCTGGGCCGAGGC
>NZ_JACARK010001473.1:0-306 GCF_013386655.1 Pseudomonas sp. K5002
CGATGTCGGCGGGCAGGTCGCCATTGCGGTCGTTGACCCGGGCCGCAGCCTTCTTGATCAGGGCCAGGGCGTGCAACACAGCCAGGGGCATGCGCTGGTCGCCGATGGCGAAGTTCACCAGCGAGCGTTGGGTCTGCGCGCCCCAGTAAGCGTCATCCGGGACTTGCACTTCTCCCAGGCTGTCGGTTTCGATACGGCTCATCGGGCACACTCCTTCAGGTTCGTTTGCGCAGTTTAGGCCCTGATCGCCCGGTGGGGTTCCCTTAAAAGACTTTTCATCGGATTAAGCCCCGCAAAACCAGGCCC
>NZ_JACARK010001474.1:0-1100 GCF_013386655.1 Pseudomonas sp. K5002
CAGCCTGCACGGCCTGACGATGACCAATCTGACCCGCGCCAACCTGTGCCGCGCCGTGGTCGAAGGCACTACCTTCGGCTTGCGCTATGGCCTGGACCTGCTGCGTCAGACCGGCTTGCAGAGCCAGAGCATCCGCCTGATCGGTGGCGGCTCGAAAAGCCCGGTGTGGCGGCAGATGGTCGCGGATATCATGAACACCGAAGTGGTCTGCACCGAACAAAGCGAAGCCGCAGCCCTGGGCGCGGCAATCCAGGCCGCGTGGTGCCAGTCCGGTGAAAGCCTGGCGCAGTTGTGCCAGCGCTGCGTGAGCGTCGACGCAGCCAGCCGCACACTGCCGGATGCCGGCAGCGTGAGCGCCTACCAGCAGGCTTATGAGCGTTATCAACAGCACGTGGCATCCCTTTAAGAGCGAACGAATATGTATTTGGTATGTGGCGAAGCGCTGTTTGATTTTTTCAGCGAGGACGATGCCAGCGGCAAGGCATCCAGGGTCAATTACAAGGCGATTGCCGGCGGCTCGCCGTTCAACGTCGCGGTAGGCTTGCGTCGACTGGGAATCGACGCGGGCTTTTTCGCCGGGATCTCCGACGACTACCTGGGCCGACGCCTGTTGCAGGTGCTCAAGGACGAAGGCGTGGGCGAGGATTACCTCGTGGAATTCTCAGCGCCCACCACCCTGGCAATGGTCGCAGTGGGCGCCAATGGCTCACCGCAATACAGCTTTCGCGGTGAAGGCTGCGCCGACCGCCAGTTGCAACTTGAGCATCTACCGGCGTTGGGCGACGAAGTGCGTGGCGTACACATCGGCTCGTTCTCACTGGTGGTGCAGCCGATTGCCGACACGTTGCTGGCCCTGGTACGCCGGGAAAGCGGCAAGCGCCTGATCAGCCTCGACCCCAACGTACGCCTGAACCCGGAGCCGAACATCGAGCTGTGGCGCGCCCGCGTGGCCGAGCTGGTCAAGCATGCCGACCTGATCAAGGTCAGTGACGAAGACCTGCACCTGCTCTACCCCGGCCAAACACCGGAAAGCGTCCTGCAGGGCTGGTTGCAGCACCGTTGCCAGCTGGTGTTCCTGACCCGCGGCGGCGACGGCGCCA
>NZ_JACARK010001475.1:0-500 GCF_013386655.1 Pseudomonas sp. K5002
CAGTTGGTTGGCGCGCTGGTTCAGCTCGGCATAGGTCAGGCATTGCTCACCCGCCTTAACCGCCAATGCATCCGGCGTGCGCTCGACCTGGGCCTCGAACAGGCCGTGCAGGGTCTGCGCCAGGTCGTAGTCAACCTCGGTGGCATTGAAATCAAACAGCAGTTGCTGACGCTCTGCATCCCCCAGGATCGGCAGGCGGTCAAGGGCCTGGTGCGGCGCGTGCTCCAGGGCCTCCACCAACTGGGTCAACGCCATCTGCATATAACCGCAGACCCGTTGTGCGCCTACCTGGGCCGGGGTCAACGCGGTGAAGTCATAACCATCACCCAGGTCATCGACGTTCAGGGTCAACGGATAGTTGGTGCGCCCGTCATTGGTCAGGGTCTGCATGCCTTCCCAGGCGTGCTGCGCGTCCTGTGAACGGGTGGCGCCGCCCCGGTGGCGATAATTGAGCATCGAGCTGAACAGCGGC
The DNA here is from genome assembly GCF_013386655.1 of Pseudomonas sp. K5002. NCBI lineage: Bacteria > Pseudomonadati > Pseudomonadota > Gammaproteobacteria > Pseudomonadales > Pseudomonadaceae > Pseudomonas > Pseudomonas sp. K5002. The sequence goes on from NZ_JACARK010001475.1 coordinate 473, forward strand.
AGCGGCGCCGCCACCCCGCTGCAACGCT
>NZ_JACARK010001476.1:0-705 GCF_013386655.1 Pseudomonas sp. K5002
CGTGGGCAGGCCCTGGCCGCCGCCCTGGACAACAACCGCCGCGCCTTCGACCTGGCCTCCCGCGGCTACCATTCCGGCGCGCTGGATGCCCTGCAACTGCTGGACAGCGAACGCAGCCTGGTGGGCCTTGAAGCCCGCGTGGCCGAGTCCGACCTGCGCTTGATCAACCGCCAGATCGACCTGTTCCAGGCCCTCGGTGGCGGCTGGCAGCGTGACGATCCAACCGCCCCCTTATCTGTCGCTGTCAATGGAGCCAAACCATGAACCAGGCTGTTGAACCCATTCGCCTGACCGTTATGCAACGTCATCGTCGCGCCCTGGTGACCACGGCTTCCCTCGCGACGCTGGTGGGGCTGGCAACCTTTGCCGGGTACTGGTGGCAATGGGGGCGTTTTCTTGAAGAAACCGACGATGCCTATGTGCGCGCTGATTGGGTCGCTATCAGCCCGCGCATTGCCGGGTATGTAGCCCAGGTGCTGGTGGAAGACAACCAGCCGGTCAAGGCCGGGGATGTGCTGGTGCGTATCGATGAGCGGGATTTCACCGAGCGTCTGAACAGCGCCCAGGCGCAACTGCAACAGGCGCAAGCAGCAGCGAGCGCACAGCAGGCATCGGTGCAAACCCTCGACGCGCAAATGGGCGAGCAACAGCAACGCATCGCCCAGGCCCGGGCGGAACTGAGCAGTGGCGAGGCCGAAGCCCGGC
>NZ_JACARK010000151.1:0-3346 GCF_013386655.1 Pseudomonas sp. K5002
CGGCACTGTCACGCAAGGTGCTGCGGTTGCGCCCGTTGAGCACTACCCGTGCGCCAGCCTGGGCCAGGCCACGGGCGATGGCCAGGCCGATGCCGGCGCTGGAGCCGGTGATCAAGGCCAGGTGGCCATCGAGGCGGAAACTGTCTAAAACACGCTGCATGGGGCGATCTCCGAAGACTGAGACAGGTGATCAACACTATCAATCCGAGTGCGGGGCGCCGCTCTCATTGTTATACGTCAAACCCTGTCATATCGTGCATCACGGGCCTTACTTCAGCGCAGCCCGGGCCCGGCGTCCAATTTTCATTTGTGATGGGGTGATCAATAACCGTGATAACCGGAGCCAACCTGATGGAACTCAAGCACCTGCGTGCCTTTGTCGTGCTCGCCCAGGAACTGCATTTCGGCCGGGCGGCCGCGCAGTTGTCGATCGTGCAACCGGCGCTGAGCATGCAGATCAAACTGCTCGAAAGCGGCCTGGGCGTGCGCCTGCTGAGTTTCGCCACCCCATGACCGGTTATCAGCCGAACCTGATCGAGATCATCCTGGTGGTTGCCACCATCGGGTTGATCCCGTTGGCGGTGGTGACCCTCACCGGCTTCATGAAAATCTCGGTGGTGCTGTTCCTGATCCGCAACGCCCTGGGCGTGCAGCAGACGCCGCCGAACCTGGTGCTGTACGGCATCGCGCTGATTCTCTCGGTGTACGTCACCACGCCGTTGATTGGCGACATGTACCGCCAGGTAGAGGGCCGCGACCTGAATATCGAGCACGTCGAGCAACTCAAGGACCTCGGCGACGCCCTGCGCCCGCCGCTACAGGCGCACCTGGCACGGTTTGCCAACGAGTCCGAGCGCGGCTTTTTTGTGCAGGCCACCGAGACCATCTGGTCGCCGGAAGCCCGTGCCGACCTGCGGGATGACGACCTCGTGGTGCTGATCCCGGCGTTTGTCAGTTCGGAGCTGACCCGGGCCTTCGAGATCGGGTTCCTGTTGTACATCCCGTTCCTGGTGGTGGACTTGCTGGTGTCCAACGTGCTGATGGCGATGGGCATGTCGATGGTCTCGCCGAACCTGATTTCGATCCCGCTGAAAATCTTCCTGTTCGTGTCATTGAGCGGCTGGTCGCGCCTGATGCACGGTTTGATTCTGAGTTACGGCTGAGGCACGACCCATGGGCCAGGACGTTTTCCTGTCATTGATGAAACAGGCACTGATGACCGTGCTGATGCTCTCCGCGCCTGCGCTGGGGGTGGCGATCATCGTGGGTTTGAGCGTGGGCCTGTTCCAGGCGCTGACCCAGATCCAGGACCAGACCCTGCCCCAGGTGGTGAAGCTGGTGGCGGTATTGTTGACTATCGTGTTTCTCGGCCCGGTGCTGGCCGGGCAAGTGGCGGAACTCGGCAGCCAGGTGCTGGACAATTTTCCCTTGTGGACGCGCTGACCGCCCATGGATGCCAGCCTTACCGCACAGTTTCTCGAAGTCGCCTACCCGGTGATCAGCTCGGCCTCGCTGGCGGCCTGCCGGGCCATGGGCGTGGTGGTGATCACCCCGGCGTTCAACCGCCTCGGGCTCACCGGGATGATTCGCGGCTGCGTGGCCGTGGCGATTTCGATCCCGATGTTCATGCCGGTGTTCGACGCCATGACCTCGATGCCCAACCACGGCAGCCTGTTTATCGCCGGGTTGCTGATCAAGGAATTCCTGATCGGCATCTTGATCGGCCTGTTGTTCGGCATTCCGTTCTGGGCGGCGGAAGTGGCGGGGGAGTTGATCGACCTGCAGCGCGGTTCGACCATGGCGCAACTGGTGGACCCGTTGTCCACCGGGGAGTCGAGTGTGATGTCGACCTTGCTGACGGTGATGTTGATCACGCTGTTCTTCATGTCCGGCGGTTTTATCCTGATGGTCGACGGTTATTACCACAGCTACCAGCTGTGGCCGGTGACCGCGTTTACCCCGGTGTTTGCCAGCTCGGCGTTGCTGGCGGTGCTGTCGATTCTCGACCAGATCATGCGGGTCGGGGTGCTGATGGTGTCGCCGCTGATCATCTCGCTGCTGGTCACTGATTTGATGCTGGCGTACCTGTCGCGGATGGCGCCGAACCTGCATATTTTCGACCTGTCGTTGCCGGTGAAAAACCTGTTTTTCTCGATCCTGATGGTGATCTACATCGGCTTCCTGATTCCGTTGATGCTGGACCAGTTGGCGGAATTTCGCGGCACGGTGGAGCTGCTGAAAACCCTGGCGGGCATGGAGTAGCGCATGGGCGATACCAGCGAAGAGAAGTCCCAGCCGGCCACGGATAAAAAACTCAAGGACGCGCGAAAGAAAGGCCAGGTCGCCAAGAGCCAGGACCTGGTCTCGGGCATGGTCATCCTGTTCTGCACCCTGTGCATTTCCATCCTCGCGCCCCGGGCCCAGGCACAGGTCACGGCGCTGATCGACCTGACTGCGCAGATCTACATCGAACCCTTCGCCACGGTTTGGCCACGGGTGCTGGACCATGCCGAGCAACTGGTGATCGGCATTACCCTGCCGGTGATGGCGGTGACCACCGGGGTGGTGATCCTGACCAATATCATCACCATGCGTGGCTTTGTGTTTTCCGTGGAGCCGATCAAGCCGGAGTTCAAGCGTATCAACCCGGCGGAAGGCTTCAAGAAGCTGTTTGCCCTGCGCAACTTTGTGGAGTTCATCAAGGGCCTGATCAAGGTGCATGTGCTGGCTGTGGCGTTCTACGTGGTGGGGCGGCATGCGTTGCAGGCGTTGATGGAGTCGTCGCGGTGTGGCGCGGGGTGTATCGAGTCGACGTTTTTCCTGGTGCTCAAGCCGCTGGTGTTTACCGTACTCGCGGCCTTCATCCTGGTGGGGGGGGTGGATGTGTTGATGCAACGCTGGCTGTTCGGCCGCGACATGAAAATGACCCGCAGCGAGACCAAGCGCGAGCGCAAGGACATTGACGGCGACCCGTTGATCAAGAGCGAACGGCGACGCCAGCGCCAGGAGATGCAGGCGCTGGCCACCAAGCTGGGGTTGGGCCGGGCGTCGATGATGATCGGCACCACCGATGGCTGGGTGATAGGCGTGCGTTATGTGCGTGGTGAAACGCCGGTGCCGGTGGTGGTGTGCCGCGCTTCGCCGGAGGAAGCGTTGGGGATGTTGCAGGAGGCGTTTGATTTAGGGATACCGCAAGCGCCGGACAAGGGCTTGGCGGAAGCGATTGCGCGCAAGACGGTGCCGGGGGATCCGGTGCCGGATGCTTCGTTCCAGGCGGTGGCGGACTGGTTGGTGGCGGCGCGGTTGATCTGACGATCTTGAGCCGAACACCGATCAAAATGTGGGA
>NZ_JACARK010000151.1:3363-11707 GCF_013386655.1 Pseudomonas sp. K5002
CCCGCTCCCACATGGGTTCTGCCGGGTGTCAGGAAGTTCAGTTATGGCTTGTCCACATCATGGTACTCACCCCCATACCCATCCCCCACCCGCCAGATAATGTCGTGGTTCTCATTGGTCCATTCCGACGGTTTCAGCGAGTACTTGTAGTCCTCTGAGTTACGGTTATTCCCGTCCCCGATAAAGTCCGGGTGGTCCCGCCGATGGTCGCCCCCGCGGATACTCGACCGCGCATCCCACTCTTCCTTGCGGAAATCAAAAATGCTCTGGTCCTGCGGCGCATCCCGCTGGCCCCAGTCGGACAGGTAGGTCTGCAACCACACGTATGCTTCATCCCCGTTGGGCTTGAGCAGCCCGTCCTGCTTGAAGTCCTGGATCTGGTCCCAGTTCTGCATCGAGATCTTGTGCAGCTTGTGGGACTGCACCGTGCTCAAGATCGCCCCGACAAACGACAACGCGCCGGAGATCAAGAAACCCACCGGTCCCAGGAACGGAATGATCCGCCCGGTCACCCCCAGCGTGCCCAGCACGCCGCCGGCCGCGCCCACCAGGCTGCTGACACCACCGGCCATCGACAGTGAGCCCGAGGCGATTTTCACCGGGTCTTTCTCGCGCACACCATCACGCAAGGTAAACGCCGCCTGCACCACACTGATCACGCCGCCTGCCACGTCGGTGGCCATGCCGATCACCTTGATCGCGCTGCTGGCGAACTTCGCGCCAAAACCGGCCCCGGCCACGCCGCCGCGGCTGGCAATGCCTTTTTCAATGCCTTCCTGGATCTTCGCCGCACCTTCGTCGCTCCAGCCGCCGCTGTTGAGGGCCTTGCCCACGTCCTTGCCGTCGTCCATGGCCTGGTCGACGATCTCGAAATACTTCTTCTGCACCGCCTCGGCGTCCTTGGGCAGCGCGTGGTACCCCTCGCCGGGCTTGGCCCACAGGTCGGGCAGGGAACGGTCGAAGCCCATCAGCTTGTAGGCGTTGGTGCCGCGCAATTTGTCGTAGACCTTCAGGCCCAGCGTGGCGAAGTGCGAGCCGGTGCCGAGGAAGCCGAGGAAGTCGTTGGCGATGCCCAGGCGCTTCATCGGCGTATCCGCCAGCTTGCCGCCTTGCCCGGCGAGTTGGTAGACGATACGGCCCATGCCGATTGCGCCGCCCACAGAGCCGAGTACGCCGTTGTCCTTGAGGAAGTTGAGGTTCTTCACGAACGCGCTGCGGTTCTCTTCGCTGAGGCCCGGCATGATCTCCTTGCTCACGGCCTTGTCGATGTCGCTGAAGCTGATCACGCCGTTTTTCTGCCAGGTGTCGCCGAGGGAAATCATCGCCTTGCCGAAATCGGCGGCGGCGTTTTTGTCCTTGAGCAGTTGGTCGACGAACTTCGAATACACACCCAGCGCCTGGCGCGGCAGGCCGTCGGCACTGCCCTTGAGCATCGACAGGATTGCCATGGTGTTGTCGGTGGTGGCCAGGGCGGTGTTGTCGTCGGAGATCTTGGTGGGATCGTCCATCAGCTTTTCAACGGCATCGGTGTAGCCGTCGATCTGCAGGTTTTGCAGGAAGTTGTCGGCCTTGGCCGGGTCGATATCGGCCAGGGCGGTGTAGGCGGTCTGGATTTCCTGGGTGGCCAGTTCGGTCTTGCCGCTGTCCTGCAGGGACTTGATGTACTGGGTGAAGTTCTCCGAGGAGGTGCTGTCGATCAGGCGCTGCCTGGTCTCATCGACCTTCGCCTGGCCGCCGTCGACCTTGCCCAGGGCTGCGTCGTGGTTGGCCTTGATGTCGTGCTGGATGGTCGAGTCGCCGAGCAGGTCGTTGATGGTCTGGTCGATGGCCTTGGTGTCGAAGATGTTGTCGCGTACATCCCGCGAGGTCACGTCGATGGGCGTGGTGGCGATGCCCTGGTTGCCGAAGCCGTGCTCGGGAATGATCGACATGCCGTTGTCGGCCATGCTCCTGGCTTCCACCGCCCGCAGGAACTTGGCGCGCGGGTCGTCCTTGCCGATGCTGCCGTCCTTGACCCCGGCGCGGTAGCTGTCCACCAGGGTTTTCATCGACAGGTCCTGCACCGACAGCGGGTTGCCGCTGTCATCTTTCTCGGTGGTGGTCAGGTTGTCGACGGAGACGTCCTTGAGGGGCGGCAGGCCGTTGTCGGTGCGCAGCTTGTCGACGTCGGTGGTTTGCGCGGCGATGTCGCTGCGGTAGCTGGAAATCTGCTCGAACATCTGTGGATTGCTGTCTTCCGACACCACGATTTTCTCTTCGCTGCCCCCCGGCTTGTGCTGGGTGAAGGCGATCAGGCCCGGGCCATAATCACCGGCGCCGCCGACGCTCATGATGTCTTCGGTGGAGGCCAGGTAAGCGTCCGGGGCGGCGAGGGTGTAGCCGTCGCCCTTGGCCTTTTCGATGCCGGCCAGGGTTTGGCCCTTGCTGGTGTAGGCGGCGAAGGCTTCGGGGGTGATGTCCTTGGACACCACCAGCAGTTTACCGTCGGCCTGGTTGACCACCAGGATGCCGTCCATGGGCGCGTCGACCTTGCTGATGTCGCCCAGCTTCAGGCTGGCCTCGTCCTTGCGCAGCAGTTCCTGGCCGGGCAGGGACTGGGCGTTCTTGATGTAGTCGAAGGCCTGCGAGCCTTCGCTGGCGTGCACGGCGTGGAGGAAGTTGTAGAAGGTGCCGCCCGCGTTGGGGTTGGGGTTGCTGAGGTCGGCGCCGGGCTGCGGCAGGTCGGCTTCGGACTTGCTGATCGCGTACTTGTGGCCCTGGTGTTCGAACAGGATCACTCCGGCGCTGCTGTCTTCGGACACCACTTTCAACTGGCTGAAATCGAGGTCGCCCGGCAGGCTGGTGACTTCTTCATAACCTTTGGATTTGCCGTCATTGAGGGCTTCCTTGGTCACCCCGGCCTGGGTGTAGGTGCTGAACGCCTGGGGCGTGAGCAATTCGGAAATGACCAGAGTCTTGCCGTTTTCAAGGCTGACCTTGAGGATGCCGTCTTCAGCCTTGCCCACGGATTTGATGTTGGCCAGGCGCACGCCGTCGCCGTCTTCGCGCAGCAGTTGCTGGTCGGGGTTCTTCAGGCTTTCGACGATGGCCTTGCCGGCCGGGGTGCCCTGGGTTTCGGCCAGGGTCTGGAGGAAGGTGTACAGCGGGGTACCTTCGTCGGGCCCGCCCTGGTTGACCGGGGCTACGGCATGGCCGAAGCGCAGGTTCTTCAATACGTCGAAGCCGTCCTGGGCGTTGGCCGCACCCTCGGCGCTGATCTTGTATTTGGCGCCGTCCTGTTCGAAGTAGATCACCCCGGCGTCCTTGTCTTCGGAAATGACCTTGAGCTTGTCGATGTCGAGTTTGGCCGGGAGGGCGGTGACTTCCTTGTAGTCCTCGGGCTTGACGGTTTTGTCGCCCAGCCCGGTGCTGGCAAGGATTTTGGCTTTGTTCAGGACGGCGTCGAAAACCCGCTCGGGAGCGTTGGGTTGATCGACGCGGGGCGACGCGGATTTTTCGGGGCGGGTGATCATCGGTTCAGTCCATGTGAGGGGCGCACGAGGACTCGATAGTAGGGGCTGCAAGCGAGTGAAAACGGGTTCGTTGGCAACAAGTCACAAGCTTTCACAGGTGTGAAATTCACGTCCCGGGGTAGCGCGTCTCCATCACGACGGACAATGCATCCGGACGCCAGAATTCCTGGTCAAACTCCACCGGCTGGTCATCCTCGCCGAAGTTCAAGCGTTCCAGATACACGCTGGTGGAACCGGTGGACAATTGCAGCAACTCGGCCTGTTCTTCATTCACCGTGCCAATGTGCATCTCCAGCTCACACCGCGACAGCACCCGGGAAAACCGCTCCCGCAGCAGTTGGGTCAGCGAGGTATTCAAGTCGGCGTCCAGCAGCCCAGGGCACCAGCTGGCCAGCAGCGCGTTGAACTCCAGCAACACCGGCCGCCGGTCGATCCAGCGCCGCCGTTGCAGGAAAAACATCGGCTCATCCGCCGACGCGAGACCCATCCGCCTGGCCAGCCAGTCGCCCGCGGGGCGCAGCTCTGCGTGCAGGCATTCGGTGCGCGGCGTACGGCCTTGGGCACTTACGTAATCCATGAAGCCGCTGATGCGTGTTGGGTCATAGCGGATGCGCCGGGGGCTGACAAACCAGCCGCGACGGTTTTCCCGGTACACCAGGCCCTCGGCTTCCAGTTGCTGCAAGGCCTGGCGCAAGGTGACCCGGGTGCAGCCGAAGCGCTCGATCATTTCCCGTTCGGAGGGGAATTTCTCATCGGCCTGGGGCACACCCGCCGCAATATCGTTGGCGATCTGTTCACGAATGCGCTGGTAGTGGGGTGAAATCGGGTCGAAAGGCATCCTGGGGTTCCGTGTGCAGGCCTGGCGTGGGCGTGACTCTACCGTTCCTGTTGGCGCAGGTCACGCTGCCACGACACCAACCCATACGCCGCCAGCACCACAAACCCGGCATACAGCGCAGCGGTCAGTTGCAGGTCCTTGTACACAAACAGCCCCACGTAGACCGTATCCAGCACGATCCACAGCCACCAGCTCACCACATACTTGCGCGCCGCCCACAGGCTGGCCACTAGGCTGAAAGCGGTGAGCAGCGAGTCGAGCCACGGCAGTGCGGCATCGGTGAAGTGGTGCATGGCGGCGCCCAGCAGCAGCGCGCCGATCACCCCGGCGAGCAGGTGCCGCCATGCTTCCTGGACCGGCAGCCGTTCCACCCGCACCTTGCCCGCGTCGATGCGCCCGGTGCTCCAGCGCCACCAGCCGTAGCCCTGCAACACAGCGAAGACCAGTTGCAGGAGCATGTCGGAATACAGCTTCACGTCGAAGAAGATCCAGCCGTACAGCAACACCGCGACCACGCTGACCGGCCAGCACCAGCGCACCCGTCGGGCGGTGAGCCACACCCCGGCGATATTGAAGATCACAGCGACTATTTCCAGCGGCGTCATACGGTCCCCTCAGGGTCAGTTTTGCAGGTGCAGCGCTTGTTGCTTGAGCTGGCGCTTGCGTTCAAAGGGCAGTTTTTCCTGGTCGCCATACGGCGCGCTGTACCAGTTGCCGTAAGTCGGGTTGGGCAGCACGAACCAGCGCTGGCCGAGCCAGCCCAGGTAGGGTTCGGCGGCCTTGCGCTGGGCGTCCAGGGTGTTGTGTTCGGCCTGCACGAAATCCCCCAGGGAATCACCCGCCAGGATCAGCACGCGGGCGTGTTGGGCGACCCATTGGCGTCGGCAGTTCTTGCCGTAGCCGGCGTGTTCGCAGCCGCCAATGGGCGTGCCGGCAGCCAGTACCTGCTGCTCGCTGTCCACCGGAAAGCCCCGCAGGCGCAGGTTGTTGACGGTGGCCTGGACCTGGCTTTGCTCTCGGTTGGTGATGTAGTACACCGTGATGCCTTTGTGTTTGGCGGCCTGCAGGAACGTCACGGCGCCCGGCAGCGCCTGGGCCTTGGCCTGGTCGACCCAGGTGTTCCAGCGGTCGTAGGAGTAGACCTGGTTGTTGACGACGTCCCGGGCATTCAGCGGGATGTTGTCGAGCACGGTCTCGTCGATGTCGACGATCACCGCTGGCGGCAGCCCGGCCAGATTGCGCGGTGGCAAGGGCAGGGCGTCCCAGTCCGGGGTCTTGAGGGCCACGTCCAGTTGGCGAGTGGCGTTGGCGAACACCTGGCGGTAGATCAGCTCGTGCTCGATGGAGGTCTGGGTCCACAGCACCGCATCCAGCTGGTCGTTGGCGGGCGGTTGCTGCTGGCAGCCGACGAGGGCGGTGGAGAGCAGGCACACACTGGCAAAAATCAGATTACGCATGAACAGTCAGCCTCAAAAATTGACGGTGGCGGATAACCGCGCGGTGCGTGGCGCGCCCAGGAACAGGTAGCCATCGCCCGCCGATTCACCCACATCGCGCCAGTAGCGTTTGTCGAACAGGTTGTCGACGGTCAGGCGCAGCACAGTATCGTAATCACCGACTTTGGTGCTGTAGCGTCCGCCGACATCGAACACCGCATAGTCGTCGACCTTCACGCTGGCCTCGCGGTTCGCGTACTTGCTGCCGCTGTATTGCACGCCGCCGAGCAGGGCCAGGCCCTTGATCCCGGGAATGCTGTAGTCGCCGTGCAGGCTGGCGCGCAGCTTGGGTACGTTGATCGCCTGGTGGCCGTCGTAGTCGTCGGTGCCGCTGCCGCTCACCCGGGCGCGAATCGCCGCCACGCTGGCCGACACTTGCAGGTTATCGGTCACTCGGCCGTTGGCAGAGAGTTCCAGACCCACGTTCTTCTGCTTGCCTTGCTGCACAAAGGTGAGGGTGCCGTCATCGTTGGGCCGGTTGTATTGCAGGTCCTGGGTGATCTGGAACAGCGCGGCGGTCAGGCTCAGGCGCTGGAAGTCACGCTTGATCCCCACTTCCAGCTGGCGCGAGGTGGTCGGCGGCAATACCTCATCGGCGTTGCTGCTGAACCATGCCGCGGTGCCGCCCAGGGACAGGCCCTTGCTGTAGCTGGCGTACAGGGTGGTGTCCGGGCGCGGCTTGTAGATCAGCGCCACCTGGGGCAGGAATACGCTGCGCTGGGTATGGCGGGTGGTGTCGCCGGCCTGGTCGTAGGTTTCTTCGTCGAGGCGCACCTGGCGCCCGCCGAGAATGGTTTGCCACTGCTCGTTGAAGCTGATGCGGTCGCTGGCGAACAGCCCGTATTGGCGGCTGTCCAGGCGCCGGTAGGTATGGCCCAGCGGCCCCTCGTAGGGGTCAAGTACCGGCGGCTTTTCGTAGATATTGCCCTCGCCGATGTATTCGTTGACTGATTCACGCCGGTCCACCAGGCGGCGCAAGGCAGTGGTGCCGAAGGTCAGGTCATGCTTGAGAAAACCGGTGTCGAACTGGCCGTTGAGGGCGGCCTGGGCTTCTTCGTTGCTGCGGGTGTCGTCGGGGCTGCGGTAGTCCGAGATGTCGTAGTCACCCTCGGCGCTGAAGTGGTTGGGCACTGCGGTGTTGGCGCAACTGGCGGCGCCGTAGCAACCCCAGGCGAAGGTGCTGTAGTCGTCGATCACCACGCGGCTGCGGGAGGCGCTGAAGCTGGCTTTCCAGGCCTCGTTGAAGCGGTATTCGAACAGGCCGTCGAGGTTCAGCGACTTGATGCCCACCGGGTTCGACCAGCTCTGGTAGCCCAGCAGATCCCGTGGCGACACGTTGTGGGGCACGGTGGTGCCGCCGAGCAATTGGTATCCGGGCACCGAGCGTTGCTCGCGGTTCTGGTATTCGGCGTTCAGTTGCAGCAGGGCGTTGGGGCTGATGTTCCAGTCGAGGGCCAGGGAGGCAAAATCCCGCTGGCCGTCGGCGTGGTCGACGTAGGAACGGATGTCTTCGTGGGCCAGGTTGACCCGCACCCCCACCTGCTGCTCGGCACCGAGCCAGCCGCCGACGTCGGTGGCCAGGTAGCGCTCGCCGTGTTCGTTGGTGGAGACAGTCACCGAGCGCACGTTCTCCGGGCGCTTGCTTACGTAGTTGATCAAGCCGCCGGGTTCGGACACGCCGCTTTGCAGCCCGGACAAGCCCTTGAGCACTTCCACTTGCTGCTTGTTTTCCAGTGCGACGTTCTGTTCGCCGGTGATGGTGCGACCGTTGATCTTGTAGCTGCTGGCCGGGTTCAACGAGAAACCGCGCACCACGAAATTCTCGTAGTAACCCACCGGCGCATAGCTGTCGCCGACCGAGGCGTCGTTCTTCAATACTTCACTGAGCAGGCGGGCTTGCTGGTCTTTCAGGCGAGCCTCGGTGATCACCGCCACCGAGGCCGGGGTGTCCAGCAGCGGGGCGTTATCGAAGCCGGCGACAGCGGCCTTTTTCGCCTGGTAGTCGGTGGCCTGTTCACCGACTACGGTAATGGTGTCCAGGGTCGCGTCCTGGGCGTGGGCGGCCGTGGCGGCGAGGGTGATGCTCAGGGCGAGCAGGGTGTGACGGTACGGTGTTGCCATAAAAGGAGCGCTCCAAGGGCCTGCCCGCTGGCGCCTCGCGCTTTATTGGGCGCAAAGGGGCCCAGCGCTGCGCAACGGACGGGTTGCCAGTACGAAATTAAAAAGCCGGGGTCGCCGCAAAGGGCGTCAGGCCGGAGCTGCTCCGGTAGTCATTGGTAAGCGTGCGTCGGCGGCCCATTCCTGCAGCGAGCCGTCGTAGAGTGCGAGGTCCTGGCGACCCAGCAGGGTCAGGGCCAGGGCGTTGGCCGCCGCGGAAATTCCGCCGCCGCAGTACAGAATCAATGGACCGTCGCTGTGCAGCAGCGTGGGTCCGATAGCCACGGCCAGGACGTCCTTGGGCAGGTAGCGACCCTGTGCATCAAACAGCGTGCGTGCCG
>NZ_JACARK010001477.1:0-435 GCF_013386655.1 Pseudomonas sp. K5002
AGCCGCACTGCTGATGATGCCCCGGCACTTGCCGGCGCTCACCGTATTCACCCTTTCCCGCGATCGCGACGGCCGCCCGGTGGAGCTGGCGCAGTCCACCAGCCGTTCGGATCGCTTCCAGTACCAAGTGGTGACCTGATGGAGACCCCGATGAACCTGTCCCCGCGTCAACACTGGATCGGCGTGCTCGCCCGCGCCTTTCGCAGTGAATTGCTGCCCCATGAAGACGCCTTGCGCGACGTGGATTACCAACTGATCCGCGCCCCGGAAATCGGCATGACCCTGGTGCGTGGCCGCATGGGCGGCAATGGCGCGCCGTTCAACCTCGGCGAAATGAGCGTGACCCGCTGCGTGGTGCGCCTGGCTGACGGGCGCACCGGCTACAGCTACCTGGCCGGGCGCGACAAGGTCCATGCCGAACTGGCGGCCCTGGCG
>NZ_JACARK010001478.1:0-1382 GCF_013386655.1 Pseudomonas sp. K5002
CACCGAGCTGTCCAGCAGGCGTTCACCCCAGGTCGACAGGCCGGTGATAAACCCCAGGGTCAGGCCGATGCTGCCGCCGATCACAAAGCCCAGGCCCGCACGCCAGCCGCTGATGGCCAGGTGGGTCCAGATTTCGCCGCTACGCACCAGGCTGACACCCGCTTCGATCACCGCGCTGGGTGCCGGCAGAATGCGCGTCGACAACCAGCCGGCCGAGACGGACAGCTGCCATACCGCCAGCAACAGGATCGGCAGCGCCCAGGGCGCCAATCGATGACTTAACTTTTCAAGGTTCATGGCGGCGCCTCAGCTCTGGGACGCAGCTTTGGGAAGAATGTCGTTGGCGACCATTTCGCCGAACGGGCTGACGTAGCCGGCGCCTTTCGGCAACTCGGGACGCTCGATGTCGAGATGCGGGAACAGCAACTCCGCTACGCGATACGACTCTTCCAGGTGTGGGTAGCCGGAGAAGATAAAGGTGTCGATACCGAGGTCCGCGTATTCCTTCACCCGCGCGGCCACGGTCGGGCCATCGCCCACCAGTGCCGTGCCGGCGCCACCGCGTACCAGGCCTACGCCCGCCCACAGGTTGGGGCTGACTTCCAGGTTGTCGCGACTGCCGCCGTGCAAGGCGGCCATGCGTTGCTGGCCTACGGAATCAAAGCGCGACAACGACGCCTGGGCGCGGGCGATGGTTTCATCGTCCACGTGGGAGATCAGTTTGTCGGCGGCCTGCCAGGCTTCGGCGTTGGTTTCACGCACGATCACATGCAGGCGAATGCCGAAGCGCAGGGTACGTCCGAGCTTGGCGGCCTTGGCGCGAACCTGTGCAATCTTTTCCGCCACCGCGGCCGGTGGCTCGCCCCAGGTCAGGACCATTTCCACTTGTTCGGCTGCCAGGTCCTGGGCCGCTTCGGAAGAGCCACCGAAATACAGCGGCGGACGCGGTTGCTGGATCGGCGGATAGAGCAACTTGGCGCCTTTGACGCTGATGTGCTGGCCGTCGTAATCGACGGTCTCGCCTTCCAGTACGCGGCGCCAGATGCGGGTGAACTCCACCGACGCCTGGTAACGCTCTTCATGGCTCAGGAACAAACCGTCGCCGGCCAATTCATCCGGGTCTCCACCGGTCACCAGGTTGAACAACGCGCGGCCGCCGGACAGACGATCCAGGGTCGCGGCCTGACGCGCAGCCACCGTCGGGGAAATGATCCCGGGGCGCAGCGCGACAAGGAATTTCAAGCGTTGGGTCACCGGGATCAGCGACGCCGCCACCAGCCACGAATCCTCGCAGGAGCGGCCGGTGGGGATCAGTACCCCGCCGAAGCCAAGGCGGTCGGCCGCCTGGGCCACTTGCTGCAGATAACCGTGGTCTACGGCGC
>NZ_JACARK010001479.1:0-1013 GCF_013386655.1 Pseudomonas sp. K5002
CCTGCACCATGCCGTCCTGGCGGCGGGCAATGCGCTCGCCCAGGTCCAGGACCTTTTCGATCACCGCCTGGGGCACGAACACCGTGCCGCAGGTATCGGCAATCACGTAGTCGTCCTCGCTGACGCACACGCCAGCGACGCTGAGGGGCACGCCGGCGTCGAGCTGCACCACGCGGTTGCGCGCGCTGATCATGGTCACGCCGCGTCCGTACACCGGATAGCCGATGGCTTCGCTGCCGTCGATATCGCGGCTGAAACCATCAATCACCGTACCGCGTATATGTTTGCGCAACGCCGCGTTGGCGATGATGTCGCCCCAGCAGGAAATGCCCTCGATACCGCCGGCAATCACCAGCACCCGGTCGTCTGTCGCGACCTGTTCGATCACCGGCGTGATCAAATGCACGGTGGGGGCGATGTCAGATTTGGGGCCGAGCAGTACGGTACTGGCGCGGCCAATGATCTTCGGGCAGTTCCACAATGGGCGCAGGCCCACGGTGGCGCCGGGCAGGCCGAGGAAGTCGAGGGCGTCGGACACGGTGTTGGTGTCCAGTGCGGCCAGGCGGTCGAGCAAGTGGTCAGCGGTCATGGGCAAGCCTCGGGTGACGGAGGCGGCCAGTGTCAGGCAGTGCCTATGATAGGTATATTACGAAGTACAGAAGCCTTGCATACGCTTAACCTATGGATAAGACCATGATCAACTTTCGCCTGATTCGTCACCTCTGGTTGTTCCTGGCCGTGGCTGAAGAGCAGAACTTTGGCCGTGCGGCCAAGCGCCTCGGCATGTCCCAGCCACCGCTGAGCGAGCAGATCCAGGTGCTGGAGCAGGCGCTCAAGGTCAAGCTGTTCGACCGCTCCCGACGGGGGGCCAAGCTGACTCCGGTGGGCGCGGCGATCCTGCCGGCGGTGCGCAAGTTCGCCGAGCAGCTGGAGCGCCTGGAACTCGCCGTGGAAGAAGCGGTGGCGGGGCAGTCGGGGATGTTGACCATCGGCGCGATCTCCACGGCGATGTT
>NZ_JACARK010001480.1:0-388 GCF_013386655.1 Pseudomonas sp. K5002
GCAGCCTGGACATGGGCGTCCTTGCCGGTGAGGCCAGCCAGGGTGCGGGCGGTGACGCTTTTGCCGGACCCCGACTCCCCCACCAGCGCCAGGCATTCACCCCGGCTCAACTGCAGACTGACACCGTGCAACACTGGCTCGGCCTGGCCGAAACGTACTGTCAGGTCGCGGATATCGACCAACGGGCCGAGGGTATGAATGTTCATCGTCATAGAGGCTTTCCTTCGCTGCGGCGCAAGAGTTCGCGGCCGATGGCACTGATGGAAACAACGGTCAGGGTGATGATCAGGGCGGGCCAGGCCACCAGCCACGGCGCGTTGGCCAGGAAGCTGCGCCCGATGGACATCATCCCGCCCCACTCCGGCGCAGGCGGCGGTGCGCCGAAGCC
>NZ_JACARK010001481.1:0-867 GCF_013386655.1 Pseudomonas sp. K5002
CGCATCTTCAGGCCGAAGGCGACGTTTTCGCGTACCGAACGCCAAGGGAACAGTGTGTGTTGCTGAAACACCATGCCCCGTTGCTGGGACGGGCCGGCAATCGGCCGGCCATCCATTTCCAGCGTGCCCTGGCTTGGCGTGAGATGCCCGGCCAGCGCGCCGAGCAAGGTTGACTTGCCACACCCGGACGGGCCGAGGATGCACACGAACTGCCCCGGCTCGATCCTGCAATCCAGGGCTTTCACCGCCTCGAATGCCTGCTGCTGTTCGCCCAATACAATGGATAAGCCGCGTATGTCGACACGGCCCTCAAGATGACTCATCAGGCTTTACCTCGTGGTCGATGCCAGGGAGTGAACAGTGCGCCGAGACGCTTGACCAACAGGCTGCTGCCCATGCCCAGCACGCCGATCAACAGCATGCCAACGACAATGTCGGCATAGTTCTGGATGGTGTAGGACTCCCAGGTGTAATAGCCGATACCGTACTGGCCGGAGATCATTTCCGCCGTCACCAGGCAGAACCACGAAGTGCCCATGCCAATCGCCAGGCCGGTGATGATGCTCGGCGCGGCGCCCGGCAAAATCACCTCCAGCAGGATCGCCCGGCGCCCTGCCCCCAGGCTGCGCGCCGAGGCGATCAGCCGAGGATCGACGCCTTCCACGCCATGCACCGTATTGAGCAGCACCGGAAACAGCGCGCCGGTGAAGGTGATGAAGATCATCGACAGCTCCGACGACGGGAACATCAGGATCGCCAGCGGGATCCAGGCCACCGCCGGGATCGGCCGGATCACCTCCAGCGGCGGCAACAGCAGGTCTTCCGCCCACTTCCAGCGGCCAATCGCGATGCCCAGGCCGATCCCCA
>NZ_JACARK010001482.1:0-603 GCF_013386655.1 Pseudomonas sp. K5002
CGCCCGGACGCCCTGCAACGCGCCGGCACATATCCGATGAAACCCGGCATGAGCCCGATTCCCGGGCTGGAAGTGGCCGGTGTGGTGGTCGCGCTGGGCGAAGGCGTCAGCGAGTACGCGCTGGGCGACAAGGTGTGCGCCCTGACCAATGGCGGCGGTTATGCGCAGTACTGCGCAGTGCCCGCCAGCCAGACCTTGCCGGTTCCCGATGGCCTGGACTGGATTCAGGCGGCAGCGATCCCGGAAACCTTCTTCACCGTATGGGCCAACCTGTTCGGCATCGGCGGTGCGCATAAAGGCCAGCGCGTGTTGATCCATGGCGGCACCAGCGGCATCGGCACCACCGCGCTGATGCTCTGCCGCGAGTTCGGTATCGAAGCGTTCGCCACCGCCGGCAGCGTGGAAAAATGCGCCGCCATCCGCGAACTGGGAGCCGAGCCGATCAACTACCGGGAACAGAATTTCGCCGAGGTCATCGCTGACAAGACCGCGGGCAAGGGTGTCAATGTGGTCCTCGACATCATGGGTGGCTCCTACCTGAACGACAACATCAGCGCCCTGGCCATGGAAGGTCGCCTGGTGATGCTGGGCTTCCTCGGCGGC
>NZ_JACARK010001483.1:0-560 GCF_013386655.1 Pseudomonas sp. K5002
CCTGGGCGACCTGGACCTGATCGAAGCCAACGAAGCCTTTGCCGCGCAGTCACTGGCGGTGGGCAAAGAGCTGGAATGGGACGCGGCCAAGGTCAACGTCAACGGCGGCGCGATTGCCATCGGCCACCCGATTGGCGCGTCAGGCTGCCGTGTGCTGGTGACCCTGCTGCATGAAATGATCAAGCGTGACGCCAAGAAAGGCCTGGCCACCCTGTGCATCGGTGGCGGGCAAGGTGTAGCCCTGGCCCTTGAACGCAGCTGATTTCAAAGAGCAACATGGAAAAGGCCCGGTTCCACGAAAACCGGGCCTTTTCTTTATCGGTCAGTCCCGCGCCTGGGGCACCGCAAACACCGCATTTGCCCGCACCACCACCTTCTCCCCGACCTGCACGCTGACCGTGGCAAACGCCATCTGCCGCCCGCGCTTGTGATGCTCCAGACGCACCTCGACCCACTCCCCTACCTGCACCGCGCCGAGATAGTCCAGGGTCATGCTCGCCGTGATCAACGGCAGCGGCGGCTCGCTGGAAAACGCCATGGCGTAGCCCATGCCCACATCC
>NZ_JACARK010001484.1:0-461 GCF_013386655.1 Pseudomonas sp. K5002
GGACCAATAACGGATCGCCGGTGGTTTCCCGCAGTCGCGCCAGCGCCCGGCTCATTGCCGACGGGCTCAGGCGCAAGCGTTGAGCGGCACGGGCGACGCTGCCTTCGGCGAGCAACACATCCAGGGTGACCAGCAGATTGAAATCAGGTGTCGACACGGCAAACCTCATAGGGCGTTTGGCGCACGTATAAAGTGCAAATGCTGCGCCTTCCGCCATGTTAGGTGACGGCGTAGATTTCTGACAGCGGTCAAACCCTGGAGCCTCTTGATGAAATCACCTGCACCCCGTGGCGCTCTCGTCGCCCTGTCACTGTCCATGTTGCTGGCGTCCTTGGGCACCAGCATCGCCAACGTCGGCCTGCCGAGCCTGGTGCAGGCGTTTGATGCATCGTTCCAGGCGGCGCAGTGGGTGGTGCTCGCCTACTTGCTGGCGATTACCGCGGTGATCGTCAGCGTCGGGC
>NZ_JACARK010001485.1:0-1328 GCF_013386655.1 Pseudomonas sp. K5002
CGCTGCAGGCGATTGAGCACCGGGCCCAGGTGGAAACGCGCCCCCAGGCCTTCCAGACCGGCCTGCACCGCTGCGGCGGCTGCCGGGTGCAGCAGGGTCGGCATGACTTGCTCGCACGGCGCCACCAGGTCGATCTCGTAGCCGCCGAGGATCAGGTCGTTGGCGAACTCGCAGCCGATCAGCCCGGCACCCAGCAACAGCACCCGGCGTTTTCCGGCCGCAGCGGCACGAAAGCGTGCGTAGTCTTCAAGGTCGTTGATCGGGAAAATCAGCTCGGCGGCGTCGCCCTGTACCGGCACCCGCACGGTTTCTGCGCCCCAGGCCAGGATCAGGTCGCGATAGGCCACCGCTTCCTCACCGATCCACAAGCGCTTGTGGCCCGGGTCGATGCCACTGATGCGGGTGTGGGTACGCACTTCGGCCTTCAGTTGCTCGGCCATGGCGCCCGGTTCCGCCATGCTCAGGCCGTCGGCTTCCTTGTTCTTGCCAAAGCCGGTGGAAAGCATGGGCTTGGAGTAGGAGCGCCCGTCATCTGCGGTGATCAGCAACAGCGGGGTTTCGCTATCGAGCTTGCGAAACTCCCGAGCCAGGTTGTAACCGGCCAACCCCGTGCCGACGATCACGACAGGTGCGTTCATTCCTTTCTCCTTGTAGTACGTTTCTTGAATTGCGATTTAAATCAGCAATCAGCCGATTTCGATCATTTCGAAATCCATTTTGCCCACGCCGCAGTCCGGGCACAGCCAGTCTTCGGGGACGTCCTGCCACAGGGTGCCCGGCGCGATGCCGTCATCCGGCCATCCGTCTTTCTCGTCGTAGATCAGGCCACAGACGACACATTGCCACTTCTTCATTACTTGTTTCCTCAGGTCCAGGCGCGTTGGCCGACGGTCGATAGATGCGACCTTGCCGTGCGGCTCAGGGCGTTTTGTACTGATCAGCAGGCGCAGATGCAAGCATGATCGACGCATGGGCCTGGCGCACTCCGGCAAAAGTCCAGGGCACCATGGTAAGCTCGCCGCCTCATTAACTGCCAATAATGACCCTCCGTGCCGCATTCAAACGCCCTTCCCGATGCTTGCCGATGGCTGACCCAGAGCCTTCTGAGCCCACTGCCCGCGCCGCTGACACTCAACTGGCTGTTCGATGAAGGTTCGCTGACCCGGCGCCTGACGCGCCTATCCGACGATGGCTTCAGCGTGACGCCTTTGTTCGAAGGCTGGCAGCCACTGCGAGACGACGAATGCGCCACCCTGGACTTGCCCGCCGCCAGCATCGGCTGGGTGCGCGAGGTGTATTTGCGTGGCCATGGCCAGCCGTGGGTGTTT
>NZ_JACARK010000152.1:0-449 GCF_013386655.1 Pseudomonas sp. K5002
TGCCAAGCCGGCGCAGGAAAGCGGCCAGCCGTTGAGCGGTGCACAGGTGCTGTGTGTGGATAACGAAGAAAGCATCCTGATCGGCATGCGCAGTTTGCTCACGCGCTGGGGCTGTGAAGTCTGGACCGCCCGCGACCAGGCGCAATGTGCCGCGTTGCTGGCCGAGGGTGTGCGGCCGCAACTGGCCCTGGTGGATTACCACCTCGACCACGGCGAGACCGGCACCGAGTTGATGGGCTGGCTGCGGGCACAACTGGCAGAGCCGATTCCGGGTGTGGTGATCAGTGCCGACGGGCGGCCGGAGATGGTGGCCCAGGTGCATGCGGCAGGGTTGGATTACCTGGCCAAGCCGGTGAAGCCGGCGGCGTTGCGGGCCTTGTTGAGCCGGCACCTGCCGCTTTAGCCCATGTGGGAGCTGGCTTTCCAACGATGGGCTCGCGGCGGAGTAT
>NZ_JACARK010000152.1:483-8576 GCF_013386655.1 Pseudomonas sp. K5002
CAAGCCAGCTCCCACAGAGACCGGTGACTATTCTGGCAACTGCGCCACGCCGTCTTCATCGGTCATCGCCCGTTCCAGCAGGTCGGCCGGCAGGCTTTTGCTGGCGCGGGCGCCGAGCAGCTTCAGTTGCTCGGTACGGCTCACCAGGTTTCCGCGTCCGTCGGTCAGCTTGTTGCGCGCTGCACTGTAGGCTTTATCCAGCTGCTGCAGGCGGTTGCCTACCTCGTCCAGGTCCTGGATAAACAGCACGAACTTGTCGTACAGCCAACCGGCGCGCTCGGCAATTTCCCGGGCGTTCTGGCTTTGCCGTTCCTGTTTCCACAGGCTGTCGATCACCCGCAAGGTGGCCAACAGCGTGGTCGGGCTGACGATCACGATGTTGCGGTCGAAGGCTTCCTGGAACAGGTTCGGCTCGGCTTGAAGCGCCGCCGAAAATGCGGCTTCAATGGGCACGAACAGCAGCACGAAATCCAGGCTGTGCAGGCCTTCCAGACGTTTGTAGTCCTTGCCGGCCAGGCCTTTGACGTGGTTACGCAAGGACAGTACGTGCTGCTTGAGGGCTGCCTGGCCGATCGCCTGGTCGTCCTCGGCGACGTACTGTTGATAGGCGGTCAGGCTGACCTTGGAGTCCACCACTACCTGCTTGTCCCCCGGCAGCATGATCAACACGTCGGGCTGGAAGCGTTCGCCGTCCGGGCCCTTGAGGTTGACCTGGGTCTGGTACTCGCGGCCCTTTTCCAGACCGGCATGTTCCAGCACCCGCTCCAGGATCAGCTCGCCCCAGTTGCCCTGGGTTTTCTGGCCCTTGAGGGCGCGGGTCAGGTTGGTGGCTTCATCGGACAGGCGCAGGTTCAGCTGTTGCAGGCGCTCCAGTTCCTTGGCCAGGGAAAACCGCTCGCGGGCTTCGCTCTGGTAGCTTTCTTCGACGCGCTTTTCGAACGACTGGATGCGCTCCTTGAGTGGGTCGAGCAATTGGCCGAGGCGCTGCTGGCTGGTTTCGGCGAAGCGTTGCTCGCGCTCGTCGAAGATCTTCCCGGCGAGTTCAGCGAACTGCGCCCGCAGCTCATCACGGGAACCTTGCAGGTCACTGAGGCGTTGCTGATGGCTTTCCTGTTGCTCGCGCAATTCGGCGCGCAGGGACGCGGACAAGGCATCCAGGCGGCGTAGTTCGGTTTCCTTGGCGGAACGGTCGAGGTTCCAGGCGTGCGCGGCGTCGCGGGCGTTGTCACGGTCGATCTGCAGCAGTTCGACTTCCCGGCGCACGGCGGCCAAATCAGCCTGTTTGGCAGCGTTGGCCTGGCTCAGGTCGCTGATTTCGTCACGGCTGGCGTCCAACTGCGCGGCGAGCCCTTCCTGGGCCAGTTGTGCGGTGGCCAGGCGCTCTTCGAGCAATTCCCAGCCGGCCATTCGCGCGCTCAGTCGGCGCTGAATCTGCCAGCACAGCCCCAACAGCGGCAACCCAGCAGCGGCGAGACCCAGCACAACACTGGTCCAGTCAAAAGCCATAGCGATTCCTGCCGTCACCCGAAAAGAAGAAGGTTAACCAAGCCAGCGCATTGAGGACAGCTCAGTCTTCGATCTGGCCCAGTTCACGCTGGGCGATGCGGTCACCGGCGCGGGCTGCCTGGCGCAGCAGTTCGTGGCCGATACGGCGGTCGCGGGCATTGCCGCACTCGCGGCACATCAACTGGCCCAGACGGCTTTGCGCCACCACCACGCCAGCACGAGCCGGTTGCTTGAGCAAATGCCCTGCAAAATGTTTGACGTTGGGGCTGTGGCCCAGGCGCGGGCTGTCGAGCAACCACAAGGCAACTTTCAGGGAAAAACGCTTGGGTGCGGTAACAACCTGAGGGCTGTCGGTAACAGAAGGTGATACTGAGCGAAACTTCATAAAGCACTGTGGGACAGAACGGAAGGCGCGCCACTCTACTCTTTTTTTCGTACAGGTAAAGCTGAAAAAAGCCTGCACGCCCGTTCTAGAGCAAGCGCTTGGGACAATCCACAGAAGCTGTGGATAACTCAGTGGACAACCGTTCTGTAAGTCCCGCAAAGGCCCATGGAACGGGGGCCGCAGTCAAACTGACGATTTTTTCACCAATAAAAAAAAGCTCGATTTTTCATTGACTTAAATTTTAGTTGCAGGCACCCGGGCGCTTTGCGGGGCGTATGTCAGTTCAGTTACACAGGGCGCCACCAATGTGCACAACTACCCACTTGCCGGTTATATCGACCGCGTTTTTTGCTCAGGCAGCAGCTGAGGAATGTTACCGCCGCACCAGAACCCGAAAAGTTTTTTGCCTATCACACTTCCTTTCATCGTTTCAATCCGTTACTATCCGCGGTGTTAGTACCAAGCTGAAAGTCAATTCTGGTCGAACAACTCCCTCACGGCACCGCCGACAAAAAGGGATCGACCACCTCGATGGTTTCCAGGTATCACTTGCGACGACACGGCCTTTGAACAATGCAAAGGGTGTCGCGAAGTTTCCATACTCTGTCCGAACCAACCTGCAAATTGATCAGGATCTTCACCCCGGGCCCAGAACCTTTGCCCCTGTTGTGTTGCCTGCCCTCCTAAGTACCTACCTGCCAGCCCAAGCGCGCCAACTTAATAGCGCTTCAAACTGGCTGCTTTGTTCCAGTCGGGTTCTTCGTTCGATCAATGGTGATCAACGTCACTGGAACGTTTTAACGTTGCACGGTTCTTAACCGTGTCATTTGTAGGAACACCAATAATATGTCCACTCAAATCCACACTCAGGATGCCATTCGCACCCTCACCAACGCTTTTGCACCAATGAACTGCCTGATCATGGCCGCTCGCAAAGGCTGCTTCAGCTTTACCCTGGTCAACGAACACGGCATCGCTCGTCACAGCGAACGCCTGTACCCCGATCAATACTCCAGCGCAGAACCGCTGCAGGCCGTGATCGATCGTACTCGCCAGGCACTGGTTGCCTGATCGACCCGAATCGCTGAAACACAAAAACCCCGGTTAAAACCCGGGGTTTTTTATTGCCTGAAATTCAGGCGCGCTAAGTTTAAATTGATATAAACGATATAACTAAATGATGAAAATATTTTAAAAACAGTCCTTTACATCGTAAATATGACACTACACTTCAACTCAAGCGGCATGATCCGCTTCCGGCGGACCTGAGATCCGATTCACCGCTGCCAAGCCCTCGCTCAGGTATCGCCGATTAATTTCATGGATTGAGGCATTTATGGGCATCGCCGCCAGCGAATTGTGTCGTTATGTGATCCGGCCCACCCTGCTTTACCTGGGTCGCCATAACCAGACGGCTGAATCCCTGCTGCTGGGCATCGCCGCCAGCCAGTCGGCGCTCGGTTCAGCCCTGCACGACCGCCGCGGCCATGGCCTCTACAGCATCACCGAGCCGCGTCATCGCGCGCTGTGGGATAACTACCTGGCGCTGGACCCCGAGCGCGCCAGCCTGGTACGCGGACTCGCCAGCCAGCATGCCTTCCTCAGCGGGCCGCAGCTTGAGCTGACGGTCAACCTGCGTTACGCCACCGCCATCGCCTGGCTGCTGGTGGAACAACACCGCCCAAACCTGCCACCGGCCGACGACGTATTGGCGATGGCGCGTATCTGGAAAGAAATATTTCACCCTCAAGGCCGGCTCCGGGATTTCACCCAGGCCTGGCAAACCTGTGTTTCACCCATGAATCACGTCGCCTGTTGACCGGGCGATTTGCAAGATTCGGCTAAAAACGTTGATTTTGGTCGGATTGTCCTACAAAACCGCTCTATCTCCTGTGTTTGAGCCTATAGCGCAAACATAAATTTATTGTTACTTTCCGCAGCGGTGATCACCACGGAGTTCTAATAATGAAAAAAGTAATGCTCAAGACGACACTTAGCCTCGCCGTTGCAATGGCATCCTCCCACGTGTTCGCGAGCGGCTTCGCCCTCAACGAACAAGACGTTGCCGGGATGGGTACCGGTTTTGCGGGACGTTCTTCATCTGCCGATAACGCAAGCACTGTTTATGGCAACCCTGCCGGTATGGCTCGCCTTGAAGGCCAGCAAATCACGGGTGGTGTTGCAGCCATCGATGCCTCGACCGACATCAAAGATGCCGGCGGCCGTTCCAGGGGCACCAACAAAGGCGACATGGTGCCCTTCACCGGCGTACCGTTCGGCTTCTACACCAACAAACTCAACGATCAGTGGGCTGTCGGCTTTGGTGTTTACGCACCGTTCGGCCTGGTGACTGATTACGAACGCGGCTTCCAGGGCAGCGGGTTCGGCAGCTACAGCAAAGTATCTGTAATCACTCTGCAGCCAACGGTCAGCTACGCATTCAACGACCGGGTTTCCATCGGTTTCGGTCCTACCATCAACCGGATCTCCGGCAAGCTGGAGTCCGAACTGACCCTGAACCCTGCCGTGCCTTCGACCAACGTCACGATCAAGGGCGACGATACCGCCATTGGTTTCAACGTCGGCGTACTGGTACAGGCCACCGATACCACGCGCGTCGGCCTGACCTACCACTCCAAGGTCAGCTACAAGCTTGACGGCCACACCGAGGTGACAGCGCCTGCCCCGACTGCCGGTGCCATTGGCAGTGGCCGCTACGACGCCTCGCTGAGCATCGACACGCCAGAGTCTTACGACCTGTCGGTAACCCAGGACCTGACTGACGCCTGGAAACTCTATGGCGGTGCTACCTGGACCCGCTGGAGCCGCCTGAAAGACATCACGGTCAAGAACCAGGGTGTAACGGGCGCCAACGGCTTCCTCGCACCGTCGGTCATCGGCACTATCACTGAACCTCAGAACTGGCACGACACCTGGGCCTACGCCCTTGGTACTTCGTACCAGGTCACCAAGCAAGTGGTACTGCGTACCGGCCTGACGTTCGACCAGTCGCCAACCAACAACACTGACCGTTCCCCACGTATTCCCACTGGCGACCGGACCATCTTCAGTGTGGGCCTGGGTTATGCCGTGATGGATAACATGACTGTTGACCTGGCTTATTCCTACCTGAAGGAAGAGCCGGTAAAAGTTAACAAGTCCAACGCACTGGGTTCCTACAGCGCCAAGTACGAAAACAGCGCCAACGGTTTCGGCCTGGGCGTGACGTACAAGTTCTGATGTAAAGCGGCACAAAAAAGCCCCGCACTCTTGCAAAAGAGGCGGGGCTTTTTAGTGGGCGGTGATCAGGGTTTGGAGGCCAACGCGTCTTCCACCGCCTTGACCAGGTCCGGGCTATCCGGCTTGGTCAGGCTGGAGAAGTTGGCGATCACCTTGCCCTGGCGGTCCACCACGTACTTGTAGAAATTCCACTTCGGCGCACTGCTCTGCTGCGCCAGGATCTTGAACAGATGCACCGCGTCCGGGCCCTTGACCTTCTGTGGTTCGGTCATGGTGAAGGTCACGCCGTAATTAACGTAACAAACCTTGGCAGTTTCCTCCCCGGTCTTGGCTTCCTGCTTGAAGTCATCGGACGGCACGCCAATCACTTCCAGCCCCTGGCCCTTGTAGCGCTGGTACAACGCTTCAAGCCCTTTGAACTGCGGCGCAAACCCGCAGAAGCTGGCGGTGTTGACGATCAGCAGCGGCTTGCCGGCAAAGCGCTGGCACAGGTCGATGGATTCCTTGGCGCGCAGCTTGGGCAACTGGCCTTCAAGCAACGGCGGGCAATCGGCAGCCATGGCGACACCGCCAAAAGCCACCATCAGAGCGGGTACTGCGAACCAGCGCATCTGCATGTGAGGTGTCCTTGAAAAGTCTCAGACACAGAACTTAACAGATCGCCATGCCCAACTGCATCAATGCCAGGCCGCCCTGTTGCCAGCCCCACCACGCCAGCAGCAGCAAGAGTCCTGCTGCTGCTGCGCCGAGCCAATGCCAGGTCGAATTCATGCCACCCCCATTTGCGCCTGCAAACGTGCCACCGGGCGCTCGCGCACCGGCCAGTTCAGCGCCGCTGCCACCAGACTCAGGACGATTGCCACCTGCCAGATCAAATCGTAGCTACCGGTTCGATCATAGACCACCCCGCCCAACCAGCCGCCGAGGAACGAGCCCAGTTGATGGAACAGGAACACGATCCCACCGAGCATGGAAAGGTTTCTGACACCAAACAAGGTCGCGACCGTGCCGTTGGTCAGTGGCACCGTGGACAGCCACAGGAAGCCCATCGCCATGCCGAACAGGTAGGCGCTGGTCTGCGTCACCGGCGCCCACAGGAAGATCACGATCACCACCGCCCGCAGCAGGTACAAACCGGTCAACAAACGGGGTTTGGACATGCGCCCGCCGAGCCATCCGGCGGTATAGGTGCCAAAGATATTGAACAGGCCGATCAATGCCAGCACGGTCGTCCCCACCGAGGCCGGCAAGTGCTGGTCCACCAGGTACGACGGCAAGTGCACGCCGATAAACACCACCTGGAAACCGCAGACAAAAAAGCCGTACGCCAGCAGCCAGAACCCTGAATGGGAGCAGGCCTCACCCAAGGCTTCGCGCAAGGTCTGCTGGCCAGCCACCGCAGGCAACGGTCGATCCTTGAGCATGGTCACCAACGGCACGATCAGCGCCACCATCAGGCCCAGCACCAGCAACGCGGCGGACCAGCCAAGCCAGCCGATCAAACCGAGGGTGCCCGGCAACATGGCGAACTGGCCGAACGAGCCGGCGGCGCTGGCGATACCCATGGCCATGCTGCGTTTTTCCGGCGCCACGGCACGCCCCACCACCCCGAGGATCACCGAGAACGAAGTACCCGACAGGCCAATGCCGATCAGCAACCCGGCACTCAGGGACAGCGACCACGCCGAATCCGAAAGGCCCATGAACACCAGGCCCAGCGCGTAAAGCACACCACCGATCATCACCACCTTAGCGGCGCCGAAGCGGTCGGCCAGGGCGCCGGTAAACGGCTGTGCCAGGCCCCAGATCAGGTTTTGCAGGGCGATGGCAAAGGCAAAGGTCTCACGGCCCCAGCCGAATTCGGCACTCATGGGCGCCAGGAACAGGCCGAAGCCATGTCGCACGCCGAGGGACAACGCGAGGATCAGCGCACTCCCCACAAGAATCCAGCCGCTGGTGCGCCACATTGAGGTCATTTCTTATTCTCCGTTCGCGGGTATATACCCGCTTATCATCGAACAAACTCGCGTCAAGCGAGTTCATCCAGCAAGGCCAACAGGGTTTCGCGCTTTTCGGCGCCCAACTTATCAATCAATTTCTGCTGCGCCGCTTCCCAGGCCGGCAATGCGGCGGCGAGCCGTTCGATACCCGCCTCGGTCAGCAAGACCAGGCGGTTGCGCAAGTCATCGCCCTCCACCAACTGCACCAAGCCCTCGCCTTCCAGCACCCGCAGGTTGCGCCCCAGTGTGCTGCGATCCAGGCCCATGGCGTCGGCCAGGCTGGAAATGCTCGGTTGATCGAGGCGCTGCAGATTACACAGCAAAGAATACTGGGCAACGTTGATCCCGAAGCCGTCGAGAGCGCCGTCGTAATGCCTGCTGACGCCACGAGCGGCGCGACGCAGGTTAGTGCATAAACATTGGGAGGCAAGCATGGAGCGTGTATATACCCGGGATTAATGAAATGCAAGAAAGTGTTACAGCACCAGACTGATCAACACCGCCACTTCCAGCAGCTCCAACAGCGCGCCGGCGGTGTCGCCGGTGGTGCCGCCGAGGCGATTGACCATCAATTGGCGCAAGCCGATAAAACAAAGGGCAGCCACCAGCACGGCAATCCCGCCACTGAAACCGCCGATCAAGATACACGCCAGACCACTGAGGATCAGCACCTGTTGGCCGACGATCCGTGGCAAATGATCCGCCAGGGCCTGCCCCAGACCACCGGCGCGCACATAGCGCGTGGTGAGAAACAGCGCCAGCATCGAAGCGCGGCCAATCAACGGTGCAAGGATCAGCGCGGCGCCGTTGTGCTGCTCGATCAATGCCACCAGCGCGGTGAATTTGAGCAGCAACACCAGGCCCAGGGTGACCACCGCGATCGGGCCGCTGCGCGGGTCTTTCATGATGGTCAGGGTGCGCTCGCGGTCACCGAAGCCACCGAGCCAGGCGTCGGCGCTGTC
>NZ_JACARK010001486.1:0-878 GCF_013386655.1 Pseudomonas sp. K5002
CGATGGCCATGTGCAAACGCCCGGCCGTGCCGCCGGCCAGGCGCGCGATGTCGCGTTCGGCACCGCGCAGCAAGGGCAGGGTGGCGTCCGCCAGTTGCAGCAGGCGCAGGCCGGCGCTGGTGAAGCGCAGCGGCTTGGTCTTGCGCACGAATAACTGCATGCCCATGCGCTCTTCCAGTTCCTTGAACTGGTGGGAGAGTGCTGATTGCGTCAGGTGCAGGCGCTCAGCGGCCTCCACCAGGCTGTCGGCTTCGCGCAAGGCGTGCAGGGTCTTGAGATGGCGGATTTCGAGCACGGGGTCTCCATGAATATAACTTGTGACAAATTCGGATCGGTTGAGTTTGTCTCATGTTGATAGGCCTGTCGACCGTCGTGCTCAAGTCCCGCCGCCTCACACCCCGGCAAAGTGCCGGGTGGCCAGCGCTCGCCCGATATTGCCGCGCCAGATAGGGTCCACCGCGGCCCCGGCTTGCGCCTGGGCGACTTGCCATTGCAGGCCCAGGTTGCGCTGCTCGGGAATCTTCAAGTGGGCCTTGATGAACTCGTCGAACTGCGCCCCGGCCTTGTCGTAATGAAAGTGCGCGTACCACAGGGTGGCGGGCGGCGTTTGTGTCAGGTCCTGAACCACGTATTCCTGAAGATAATCCGCCCGTCCTTTCTTGCCTTCATTGAGGTTGCGGGCCGGTTCGCCCTTGCGAATCTCCACCACCCGTTGTTCGCGAAGGTAGTCCAGATAACCTTCGGTAGGGGTTTTGCTGGCGAGGGTCTGGCGGATTCGCAGGTTGCGGCCCTTGATGGTCAGCTCCATGGCCTTGGCCCGCAGTTGGCGCACGAGGTCCTCGGTAGGGTCCAGGCGTTCCAGGCGATTGGCCCGCAGG
>NZ_JACARK010001487.1:0-418 GCF_013386655.1 Pseudomonas sp. K5002
TCGACCTTGCCGTTGGCGCTCAGGGGCAGTTCGGTGAGGTTCAGCCAGTGGTCCGGCAACATGTGTTCCGGCAACCATTGGCAGAGCCACTGGCGCATGGCTTCGGCATCCGGCAGCGCGTCGCCCATCAGGGTTGCTGCCAACTGCGGGTTGGCCCCGGGCAACACCAGGGTGACGGCACGACTGACGGCCGGATGGCGTTCCAGGGCCACGTCGATCTCACTGAGTTCGATGCGGAAGCCACGGACCTTGACCTGCTGGTCCATACGCCCGAGAAATTCGAGGCTGCCGTCGGGCCAATAACGGCCCTGATCGCCGGTGCGGTACCAGCGTTGCCCGGCGTGCTCGACGAAGCGTTGGGCGCTGAGATGCGGCAGGCCACGATAGCCCTGGGCAACCCCGGCGCCGCCGATCCACA
>NZ_JACARK010001488.1:0-1313 GCF_013386655.1 Pseudomonas sp. K5002
AGGGCCCCGGCGACCGGCATTGCGATCATCGAGCCCACCCCCAGGCACAACAGCAAAAGGCCGAGGGTGCCCTCATTGAGTTGGGCGCGGGCCTTGGCATAGGGCACCAGTGGTGCCCAGGCGGCGATGCCGAAGCCGGCGATGAAAAACGCGATGCGGGTCGACATTTGTTCCAGCCGCCCGGGTACCACGGGCGCTGGGGTGCTGATGGCGGTCATGAAAAATCCTTGGTTTTGCGTTCAACGAACGATGTGCAGCGCAACATCCTTGCACATCAGGCCGTATCGAGCGAGCCGGGTTCCCTTGGCATGCCTGAACACAGGGCCAAACATTTTTTCCAGGATCAGGGAACGCGACGGGCCTTTCCAACCACTATCAGTTCGTAGGACAAGTAACCACTTGAGGTGCGAGGTGGCCTGGAAGGTGCGTAATCCCCGCGAGAACTGGTGAACCCCGGGCTTCCAGCGACGGATTACCACCTTCCAGGCCGATCCTCTCACTTCAGCAGCCGCGCCAGTTTGCCATCCCGCACCTGCAACACTTCAAACAAGCCCAGGGCCTGCAGGGCGGGGAGGGCTTGCAGGATGTCCTGTTCGGCCAGCAAGCGCTGCTCGTCCGGGGTGGCCGGATCGCACCAGGTTCTGGCGTTGGCGAGGAATGCGCCCACCGTGCCCTTGCGCACGGTCACGCCATTGAATTGGCCTTGGTCGAGATGGTCGGGAAGCACGTCTTCTGCACGCATGGCGGAGCCCTCAATGAATGAATCCGCAGTCTGGGCGTGCGCAAATGGCTACACTGCCTTATCCAGGTCATCCAATACGGTAAAGCTGCCATATGCCGTCAACACTCGTTTCAGCCCAGCTCGCCAATGCGACCGGCGGTCCGTTGCTGGTGGCGACGTTGCGCAGCAGTCCGGTAGCACGCACCACGGCCCTTCATCAGCATGCCCGCGGGCAATTGCTCGGAGCCCAGCGCGGGTTGTTGTCGGTGCAGGCGGCGCACCAGCATTGGGTAGTACCGGCCACCCATGCGGTGTGGATTGCCCCCGACTGTTCCCACGCCTTGCGTTCCCACGGGCCGTTTGATGGCTGGAGTGTGTATGTCGAACCCCAGGCATGTGCAGGGCTGCCCCGACAGA
Source organism: Pseudomonas sp. K5002 (assembly GCF_013386655.1). Classification (NCBI taxonomy): domain Bacteria; kingdom Pseudomonadati; phylum Pseudomonadota; class Gammaproteobacteria; order Pseudomonadales; family Pseudomonadaceae; genus Pseudomonas; species Pseudomonas sp. K5002. Next base: position 1,139 of record NZ_JACARK010001488.1, read on the forward strand.
CGTGCGTTATCGCCACGTCGGCCTTGTTGCTGGAAGCCGTCAGGCGCGCGGCAACCTGGAGCCAGCTGCTGCTCGAGCCGCCACAGTCACGGATCGCCCAGGTGATCCTTGATGAAATCGCCGGGTTGCCCCAGGAACCATTCGGCTTGCCGCTGCCCCGGGACCCGCGCCTGTT
>NZ_JACARK010001489.1:0-509 GCF_013386655.1 Pseudomonas sp. K5002
ACTTCAGCGCCCACGTCGACCGCGCGCCGGGCGATACGGCCTGGCACACGGAAACCGAGATTGCTTTCGTAGCGGGCCTGGATCGTGCCGGCGAAGCGGCCGAGGTTTTCCTGGTCCTCGGCTTTCACTTCAATCGACAGCACCGGGCGCACCGGTTCCGGTGCCGGTTCTTCCTTGGAACACGCCATCAACAGCAGGCTGGCGGCGAGCACACACGTCAACTGCTTCATGGCTGCACTCCCTGGGCCTGGGCCTGATCCGGCGGCTGGGCGATTTCCACGATCATGCCGGGATGCAGCAGTTGCCCGCCGGCCACCACGACTTTTTCGCCGCCCTTGAGGCCGTCGCTGATGATCACCTTGCCGGTCAGGTAACGCGCGACCGTGACCTTGTGCAGTTGCGCCTTGCCGTCGTCGTCCACCAGCCAGACAGCAGGCGCGCTGATGTCTTTGGTCAAGGCTGCCCACGGCAATTCGATGCTGGCCTTGGCCGGCCCGTTGGCGGTGGCG
>NZ_JACARK010001490.1:0-402 GCF_013386655.1 Pseudomonas sp. K5002
GGCGCTGACCGGTGGCGTCAACAGTGCGATCGCCCATGCCCGTAAAGTCGAGCTGGACAAAGCCGAGGCCGCCCTGAAAGCCGCCGAAGCCAAGCCGCCGGCCAAGGTCATCGACCCGGCAGCGCCAAGCACTACGGTTGCGCTGAACCTCACCGATATCGAGGCGCTGCGCCATCAACTGGATGAGATCGCCACCGATGTGGTGAATTACCAGTGCGATGTGAGCATCCAGGCACCGCGCACCGAAGATTACCCATGGCTGGCCACGTTGCTGACCAAACGGGTGAAGCGCATCGATTCGGGGTATGACCTGAAGATTCACCGGCAGATCCTGAAGAAGGTTCCGGCGCAGGTCGTGCTGATTCCGCGTAAGACTGAATAACGCCATTCGCGAGCAAGCCC
>NZ_JACARK010001491.1:0-349 GCF_013386655.1 Pseudomonas sp. K5002
CCAGCCACGGCCGCCGGAGTTGAAACGCTGCTCGATACGCCCGGCAAAATTACCGAACGCCACCAGCGGATGCCAGCGCCTGGGCTCGCCCAGCAGCGCATCCAGCGCCACGGCAGCGACACTCAGCAAGGCCACACTCATTGACTCACTCCCCAAACATTCTCGTACAACATGTCACTCAGCGGCCGTGGTTCGGTCCAGCCTTCGAGCTGCAACATCGGTGCCGGGTAGAACTCGGCCACCGGGCCCAGGCACAACACGGCCAACGGCTTGGCACCGGGCGGCAGGCCCAGCAGATCGGCCAGGGCCTGGGGCTCGAACAGCGAGACCCAGCCCATGCCCAGCCCTT
>NZ_JACARK010001491.1:376-786 GCF_013386655.1 Pseudomonas sp. K5002
GATGCCATGTCCATTTCCGGCAAGGTGCGGCGCCCGAAGATATGCCGCTCGCGGTCGTCCATCAAGGCAGCCACCAGCACTTCGGCGCAGTCGTTGATGCCTTCGACCTTGAGCTTCATGAACTGGTCGGAGCGCTCGCCGAGAGCCTCGGCGGTGCGTACGCGTTCTTCTTCCACTAGCTGCTGGATCTGGCCGCGCAGGTTGCGGTCGCTGATGCGGATAAAACGCCAGGGCTGCATCAAGCCGACGCTCGGCGCCTGGTGCGCGGCTTGCAGCAGGCGATGGAGCAATTGCGGCGCCACGCTGCCACCGCTGAAGTGCCGCATGTCGCGGCGTTCGGCGATGGCACGGTAGACGGCTTCGCGGTCGGCTTCCGGAAAGGCGTTGTCAGTCATGGCCTCATCGCGGGC
>NZ_JACARK010001491.1:882-1481 GCF_013386655.1 Pseudomonas sp. K5002
CGGGCTTGCCTGCGATGGCAGTCTCAAGGCTTGGCGCAAACAAGGCAGCCACCGCCATCGGGTTGGACGGGAAGTAAAAGTGCACATAGGAAGCCGTCATCCGGCCCTGACGATAAACCGCCTCGGCACCGCGCCCGCCATTCGGGCTCAGGCCCCGGGCAATCGGCTGCCACTCGGTGCTGGTCAGCGAGTGATGGTAGGTGTGACCGCGCAAGAGGCCTTCGGGCAGTTCGACGTTTTGCAGGGCCAGTGCCGCCAGACGCTTTTGCATCACGGCGTCGCCCTGGAGCAGGCCGACCAGTTCGGCACGGGTGCCGTCGACATCGGTGAGTGAGTCCAGCAGATAGAGCATGCCGCCGCATTCGGCCAGCAGTGGCTTGCCAGCAGTGTGGTGGGCGCGGATGGCGTCGAGCATCGCGGTATTTTCCGACAGCGCCTGGTGATGCAATTCCGGATAACCGCCGGGCAGGTAGAGGCTGTCAGCTTCGGGCAATGCACGGTCACGAATCGGCGAGAAGAAGCGCAGCTCGGCGCCCATCGCTCGCAACAGGTCGAGGCTGGCGCCGTAGGTAAACGCGAAGGCTTCGTCGCGGGCCACG
>NZ_JACARK010001492.1:0-203 GCF_013386655.1 Pseudomonas sp. K5002
GTGGTGAAGAACGGGTCGAAGGCCTTGGCGAGGATTTTCGCGGTCATGCCGGCGCCGTTGTCGCTCACGCCGAGCATCACATAGTCGCCGGCCTTGACCGGTTCCAGGGTGGTGATGTCGGTGCCGTCGAGGTAGCTGTTGGCGGTTTCGATGCACAATTGCCCACCGTCGGGCATCGCATCGCGGGCGTTGATCACCAGGTT
>NZ_JACARK010001492.1:294-557 GCF_013386655.1 Pseudomonas sp. K5002
CGTCGGTGCCCAGTTGCACCTTGAGTTCGATGTGCGCGCCCTTGGTGCGGCGGAACAGGTCTTCCAGGGACGCCACCAATTGATTCGGGTCGACCGGCTTGCGGTCCAGGGATTGGCGGCGGGAGAATGCCAGCAGGCGATGGGTCAGCGCTGCGGCGCGATGGGCCGAGGACACGGCGGCGTCGGTGAAACGGCCGATCTCGTCGCTGCGCCCGGCGGCGATATAGCGTTGCATCAGGTCCAGGCTGCCGATGATCCCGGTG
>NZ_JACARK010001493.1:0-304 GCF_013386655.1 Pseudomonas sp. K5002
GCAGGTCGACATGGTTGTAGCCGGCGGAACGCAGGGCGATCAGGCGGGTGCCGCCGCTGGCCAACTGCTCCAGCACCGGGGCGCTGAGGTCATCGTTGTTAAAGGCGCAGACCACTTCGTGGTGTTCGGCCAGGGCCACGGTGTCGAGGTTCAGCCGGGCCGGCTGGAATTGCAGCTGCATGCCTTCGGGCAGCGGTTGGGCGAGAAAGCTGTCGCGGTCGTAGGTCTGGCTGCTGAAGAGGATGATGCGCATCAAATATTCCTTCTTGATGATGGAAAGCTGATTTTGTGGCGAGGGGGCTTG
>NZ_JACARK010001493.1:407-598 GCF_013386655.1 Pseudomonas sp. K5002
CCCCCGCCACAGCAAGCCTCCCTGTCCACATTGCCCCGAAAGTTTACGCGCTGACCCGCGCCTCGCTGGCCAGCCGGGCAATCGCCATGTCCAGTTCATCCAGGGCCGGCATGGCCTTGGCGTCGTCCTGCTTGAGCAGGGTCTCGGCCCGCTGGCAGGCCGCACGCAGTTGCGGCACGCCGCAATACCGG
>NZ_JACARK010001494.1:0-1011 GCF_013386655.1 Pseudomonas sp. K5002
CCGGAGCCATCGCGGGAGGCGCGCTGCAAACTGCCCGCAGTTATGGCAGCCGCCTGCTGGGCAAGATCAAGGGCCAGCGCGAGCTGACCGTCGACGACAGCGTGCTGCGCCTGTTGGCCCTGCGCCAGCGGCAACTGCTCAAGGCCCTGAACCTGCGGGGCCATGCCGCGATCCACAGCATCAAGGTCGACACGCCACAGGACAAGACCTGGCGCGAAGGCAAATTGCCCGAAGCCCTGAACAAGGCCCGGGCTCATCCGCAATGGTCGTCCCTCAACCCGCACCCCAAATTGAGCCAGGCCGAACGCCAGGAACAGATCGAAGCCCTGGCCCAGCGCCTGGACGAGACCTAAGCCGCCAACAGTTGCCGGGCCTTGGACTTCAGCACTTCAAGGTCCAGCACCGGCACGTGCATTTCCTTGGCTTGTTCATCCCAGTGACGCATGCGCAGGCTGACGGCACACAACGGGTCCTGCTCAAACGCCCGGGCTTCCTCGGCGGTCATCACGCCGCCCTGGTAACCCAGGGTGCGGCGGCTGGCCTCGCTCAACCGCGCATAGTAGTCCGGCTGGCTGAAGGTCAGGTAACGCTTGGCCTGCACGTGGTATTCCACCAGTTTTGCCAGGCGCTCGCTGAAGCCCGCCCGGCGCAGATAATCGGCGCCCAGCCGTTCATGGCTGACCACGCCATAACCGCCCATGTTCTCGCCACCTTGGCCGCAGATATGCCCGATATCGTGGAAGAACGCCGCCAGCACCACTTCATCATCGAAGCCTTCGGCCATGGCCAACTGCGCGGCCTGGGACATGTGTTCGATCTGCGAGACCGGCTCGCCAATGTAATCGGCGGTGCCGTGTTGTTCGTACAGGCCGAAGACCTCGGCGATTGCCTGCTCTGCTTTCATCACGCACTCCCCCACAGCTCAGTGATATTGCGCTCGGCCATCGCCGGCCCGACGCTCATGCCCACGCCGGTGTGCATCAACGCCGCGCTCACCCCCGGCGCCGCCCG
>NZ_JACARK010001495.1:0-819 GCF_013386655.1 Pseudomonas sp. K5002
GCACCGCCGACGTACAACTCACCCGTCGCGCCTTGCGGCACCAGCGCCAGATCCGCATCCAGAATGTAGGCCACACGCGCGCCGATGATGCTGCCGATCGGCACGCTGCCGGCGCCCTCTTCCAGGGCTTCCGGGGCCAGGCTGGCCAACGGCATCACCACGGTTTCAGTCGGGCCATAGGCGTTGAAAAACAACGCCGGCTTGAATGCCGCGCGAATGCGCTGCAAGTGTTCGCCGGTCAGGGCCTCACCGCCGGTGATGCACATGCGCACCGCCAGGGTCTGGTCTTGCGTGGCCAGCCATTGCGCCAACTGGCTGCCATAGCTTGGGGTGAAGCCCAGGATATTGATGCGGTGCCGACGAATCAGCCCGCAGATTTCTTCCGCGTCCCACTGGCCCTGGGCCCGCAACACAACCTGGGCGCCACTGAGCAACGGCACCAGCAGACGCTCGGTGGCAGCGTCAAAGTTGATGGAATAGAAGTGCAGCTCGCAGTCATCCGGGCGCATGCCGAAGCGCTCGATCACCGCCTGGCAATGCATGGCGATTTCGCCGTGGGACACCACCACGCCCTTGGGCTTGCCGGTGGAACCGGAGGTGTAGATCAAGTAGGCCTGATGTTGCGGCAGGCTGATGAAAGGCAACTCGCTTGCCGGGTAGTCCGCCAGGGTCGGCAGGTCATCTTCCAGGCACCAGCGGCCGACACTCTCAGGCAGTTCGCCCAATGCGTCGAACATCGCAGCATCGCTGAGCAACAGGCCGATGCCACTGTCTTCGATCATGTAGTGCAGGCGGTCCAGCGGGTATTCCGGGTCCAGC
>NZ_JACARK010000153.1:0-1089 GCF_013386655.1 Pseudomonas sp. K5002
CGCCATGGCACTGCTGTTTGTGCTGGTGTCCCTGGCCTGGAACAGCCGGCTCAAGCGCCAGATTCGCCAGCGCCTCCAGGCCGAGCAGCGGCTCAACGACCAGTTGGCGTTCAAGCGCGCGCTGCTGGACGGCATGCCCAACCCGGTATTTGTGCGTGATCTGGAAGGACGCCTGGTGACCTGCAACACCAGCTATGAACAACAGTTGAACACCCGGCGCGAGCAGATCCAGGGCCTGACGCTGATGGAAAGCGGGCTGATGCCTGACGCTACGGCCGCGCGCCTGCATGCCGGCCACATGGAGCAATTGGCGAGCCAGCAGTCGCTGTTCGTCGACCGGCAGCTGGAGTTCAATGGCGGGGCGTTTCATGTGTATCAGTGGACGGTGCCGTTCTTCGACGCCAAGGGCCAGCTCCAGGGTTTGCTCGGTGGCTGGGTCGATATCAACGAGCGCAAGGTCCTGGAGCTCCAGCTGATGGATGCGCGGCAGGCCGCTGACGAAGCGAACTACGCAAAAAGCGCGTTTCTCTCGACCCTGAGCCACGAGATTCGCACGCCGATGACCGCCATTATCGGTCTGCTCGAGCTGGAACAGGAGCGTGCCCTGGCTGAAGGCAAGCCAGTGTCTGAAGCCCTGCGAGTGGCCCATCGCTCGGCGCGTGAGTTGATTGCCCTGATGGGCGACAGCCTGGACCTGGCCAAGATTGAAGCCGGTCATCTGCAACTGGCGCCGCAGGCCACTGACTTGAAAGGTTTCTTCGAGGGCATACAGCGCTTGTTCGAACCCATGGCGCAGAAAAAGGGCCTTCACCTGACCCTGGCATTCGACCCGAGCGCGCAAGGGTATTACTGGTTCGACCCGCTGCGCCTGCGTCAGGTTATCCATAACCTGTTGGGCAACGCGCTCAAGTTCACCTCGCGCGGCGAGGTTCGGGTCAGTGTTGCGCGCAAGCTTGACCCGGCGGGGGCCGAATATTTGCACCTGTGTGTGGAGGACAGCGGGCCGGGCATTGGCGTCGAGCAGCAGGCGCGAGTGTTCAAGCCGTTTATCCAGGTCAGCGCGCGGACGGCTGCCGAGCACGGCGGCAC
>NZ_JACARK010000153.1:1221-2389 GCF_013386655.1 Pseudomonas sp. K5002
CTGGTGGCCGGCCGCAACCTGTCGGTGTTGGTGGTGGATGACCTGCCGGCCAATCGGCTGGTGCTGGTTCAGCAGTTGCAGTTCCTGGGTCATCAAGTAGTGGCCGTCGACTCGGCCGAAGCGGCCTTGCAGCGTTGGCACCATGAGGTGTTTGACGTCCTGGTCACCGATTGCAATATGCCGGGCATGTCCGGCTACGCCTTGAGTGAGGCCATCCGCCGGCTGGAAGCCCAGGAGCAACGGCCACGCCTGGCGCTGGTGGGTTGCACGGCGAATGCCCTGGATGATGAACAGCAGCGCTGCCGGGAGGCGGGAATGGATGAACTGCTGGTCAAGCCCGTGACCCTTGAGCACTGGACGCGTGTGCTCGCCCGCGTCGTGCCTGCACGCTCTTTCAGCATCCAGACCCTGCGCACCATGACCCAGGCCGACGGACCGGTTTTGCAGCGGATGCTGCAGGAGCTGGCGAGGAGCCTTGAGCAGGAGCATAACCTGATGGCCTCCGCCATGGCGGACCACGACCAGGTCCGGCTGGCCGCCTCGCTGCACCGCCTGAAGGGCATATGCTGCCTGGTGGATGCGCTGCCGCTGGCCAAGGCCTGCGTTGCGCTGGAAGGGTGTATTCGGGAGCAGCGCAACGCTGAGATTGAAATGCATTGGTTAGCGCTGCGCGAAGCATTGATCGAATTCCAGGTCGAGCTTGAGGCTTATCTGGACCCGTCCGAATAAGACATGTCCTATGGGGAAGGCGCGGGGTTTTTATTAGTCTGTGCACCTTCGCTTCTCCCCGGTAACGTTTTTCATGCGCTCCCTCAACGTCCTGATCCTCGAAGATAACCCGTTCCAACTGATGGCCCTGCATCAGATGCTCAACGCCAACGGCGTATTCAATGTACGCACGGCCGAAACGGTCGACGCCGCTCGCCAGTCACTGGAGAGCAAGGGCGCGGTGGACATCGCGATTTGCGATCTGTACCTGGAGCAGGGTGATGGCCTTGAGCTGATTCGGGAAATGGCCGAGCGCCGCCAGGCTCAGGTATTGATCCTGCTGAGCAACGCCGAGCCGGATGTGCTGGAAGGCGTGGCGCACATGGCCCGACAGTTGGGGCTCAACGTGCTCGGCTGCCTGCCCAAACCGGCGTCGGCAACGCTGATCGGGAAAGTCCTC
>NZ_JACARK010001496.1:0-690 GCF_013386655.1 Pseudomonas sp. K5002
AGCTCGCGGCTGTGGGCGCTGGAGAGCTCGCAGGCGATGTCCGGGTAGCGTTGGGTCCATTCGCGGATGGCCGGCGGCAGCAACGACAAGGCCAGCGCGGGTGTGGCGCCGATACGCAGGCTCTGGCCCGGCTCGCGGCGCAGGTTCTGCGCCAGGCGCCGCACGCCTTGCAGGCTTTCGGTCACCTTGTCGACTTCGCGTTCCAGCGCCAGCGCTTCCGGGGTTGGCTGCAGCTTGCCGCGTATACGCAGGAACAGCGGGAACCCCAACTGCAACTCGGCGTGCTGCAGCACCTTGCTCACCGCCGGCTGCGAGACATGCAGCAACTGGGCGGCGGCGCTGATGGAACCGGTCTGGCGGATGGCCTGGAAGATTTCGATATGACGCAAGCGCATGGGCAGTCCATAACCTTTGTTTATGGGTGACCCATCTTTATTCATTGTCCCGCCGCTGTCACCTGCCTCTAACCTTCAAGCCTGACATCGCACGGTTAAGGGACGCACATGGCTCAGCAGGTTTGCATCATCGGTGGCGGGGTTATCGGCCTGGCGAGTGCCTACGCGCTGGTGCGTGCCGGCATGCAGGTGACGGTGGTCGAAGCTCGGGAAACCCTGGGCAGCGAGACCAGCTTCGCCAACGGCGGGCAGTTGTCCTACCGCTATGTCGCACCGCTGGCCGACAAGGGCGTGC
>NZ_JACARK010001497.1:0-961 GCF_013386655.1 Pseudomonas sp. K5002
GAACAGCGGCGGCTCAAGCTCGGCGCGGCACAGTTGTACTGTCAGCGGCGCGACCACGTCGCCGATTACCTGGCCTTTTACCACTGCGGCGCCGTGCTTCAACAAGGCGTTCACGCCCCACAGCCGAACACTCAACTGGGCGCTATGCAGGCTCAGCAGGCCGTCGGCGCCATGGCGCAAGGTGCCGGCGAACGGTGCTTCCACCGTGGCGCCCAAGGGCATGTGCAGTTCTACGTGAAGCGCGAAGGTGTCCGGCTCGACGGCACTGTCGGGTTGGGTGCGGGACAGACGGTATTGACCATAACGACTGGCTGCCAGGCCATGGACCACGGCCGCTTGTTCCAGCAATCGGCGATCAATGCCCTCCTGCTCCCAGTTACCGGCCTCGAAATGCGGGCTGAGCACGCCCAGATCGATCAACGCGAATTCACGCCCAACGAGCCCCGGCAACAAAGGCGCGAAGCCTTCACCGACAATCGGCGGCAATTCGGCACCGACGCAGTTCAGGATCGCCGCCTCCATCAATTCAAAGGGCACCGAGGTGGCTACGTGGAAAATTTCCCACTCATGCTCGGCATTCTTCAACAGGTACGCGTTATCCGGATCCAGGCGTTGCTGCTGTTCGCTGCTCAGCACCAACACCGCGGCCCGCGCGACGATCAGCGGCCATAGCACCTGCAACTCTTCGCGCTGCAACGGCGTGATCCGGTGGCACGCCTGGATCGCCGGCAGGATCGCGAACGGATCACCCTCGGCATGATGCAGCAGCGCCGCGCAGGTCACCGACAGGTCGGCAATGCGCCAGGTGCGCACCAGGTCGCCAAAATCGATCACGCCTTCAATCTGCCAATGCCGCTGGGCATCGCGCTGCCAGACCACGTTGTCATCGGTGATGTCCATGTGCACGGCTTGCCAGGGCAGGCGGTCGGCCAACGGCAGCAGACGCTGCCCGACCTGCTCC
>NZ_JACARK010001498.1:0-1834 GCF_013386655.1 Pseudomonas sp. K5002
CGACAGGCTCAGGGCCAGAACCGGCAGCACCAGGAACGGCAACTGGCGCCGCAGCAACTGATCCGGGTCGAGGATCGACACCGCCGGCAACCAGTCCATATGCGGCATGGAAAACAGCAGCACCAGGCCGATGGCCAACAGAAAGCCCGGCGTGGCCTTGAGGAAAATCAGCAACGACAGGCTCCAGCGGTCGAGGTGGCTGTCGCGGCGCAGCGCCAGGTACACGCCGAGGCCCAGCGCCGCCGGCACCACCACGGCGATCACCCCGGCGAGCAACGCCAGGGTGTAGCCGAAACGCCCCCACAGGATGCTGCCGACCGGCGCGTTGGAATCCAGTGACACCCCGAGGTCGCCACTCAGGGCCGAGCCGAGCCAGCGCAGATATTGCCGCAGGATCGGCTGGTCCAGCCCCAGTTGATGTTGCAGGGTGAGGATGCTTTCCAGTGGCGCGTCGGGGCCGAGGATCACCCGGGCCGGGTCCGATGGCAGCGCCTGGGTGGCGATAAACACCACCAGGCTGATCACCCACGCGGTGAGCAGGCCGTAGCCCAGGCGGCCGATAAACCACGATAACCAGGCCGGCGTTCGCAGGGGTTTAGACATGGTTCAACCACAGCTCGTCAAAGCGCCAGGAGGCGAAGGTGGTCTGTTCCGGCGCAAGGCCGCCGACCCGTACCGAGGCGGCGTCCAGCACATCGTTGAAACCCCAGATCAGCAGGCCACCGCGTTCGTGTTGAATCTGCTGGGCCTCGTGCACCAGGCCTTTGCGCAATTGCACATCCGGCTGGGCCAGGGCCTGGCGATACAGCGCATCGAAACGCTGGTCATGGAAGTTGCTGCGGTTGTAGATCGCCAAGGGCGCGTCGTTGTGCAACGCCGACGCGAGAAACCCACGGGCCGGGGTCGAACCCGGTGAGAGTTGCCACTGCTCGCGCTGCGGGCCGTTGAATACCGCGCCGTCGACCTGGGTCACGCGGACCTCCACGCCAGCCTTCTTCGCCTGTTGGGCAAACACCAAAGCGGCATTCACGCCGGAGCCTGACGGGGTCGTCAGCTCCACCCGCAGATCGGTCTGCCCGGCCTGGCGCAGCAGCGAGCGCGCTTGCTCAAGGTCATGGGGTCGCTGCGCAATGTCGTGGTTGTAGGTGGGGTCGTGGGGCGAGTACAGGTCATTGGCGATGCGCCCGAAACCGTTGAGGCCCCGGTCCACCAACTCTTGCCGATCAACCAGCAAGCGAAACGCCTGGCGCACCCGTACGTCGTCAAACGGCGGCTTGGCCAGGTTCAGGTTGAAGCCGGTAAACGAGGTGCTGGGCGACACGCACAGCGACAGGCGCGAGTCGGCCTTGAGCAGCGCGCTGTGCTCGGCCTGCACGCCGCTGGCGACATCGATCTGCCCGGCACGCAATGCGGCCACCCGCGAGACCTGGTCCTTGAATTCGATGATTTCCAGTTCGTCGGCATAAGGCTGGCCGGGTTTGTAGTAATTCTCGAACCGGCTGTAGAGCGAGCGCTGGCCGGGCACGAAGCGCTTGAGTTTGTAGGGGCCGGCACCCACCGGATTGGTGATGGGGTCGTAGTCGGTGGGCACGATGCCGCCGAAGCTGATCAGGGTTTCATCCAGCGGGAAAAAGCTCTGGCCCTTCTTGAAACGGATTTCGATGGTGCGTTCATCCAGCTTGCGCAGCGCATTGCGGTCGATGGCGCCCACCAGTCCGGCAAACGGCGAGGCAAGTTTCGGATCGGTGAGGCGCAGCAGCGAGAACAGCATGTCGTCGGCGCCGATGGTCTTGCCGTGGTGGAACTCCAGGCCCGGCTTGATGCGGATGGTCCA
>NZ_JACARK010001499.1:0-786 GCF_013386655.1 Pseudomonas sp. K5002
GCCACCCTGACCGTGCGCGGCGTGCAAGGCCATGTGGCCTACCCGCACCTGGCGAAGAACCCGATCCACCTGGCGGCTCCGGCCCTGGCCGAACTGGCCGCCGAGCACTGGGACGATGGCAACACCTTCTTCCCGCCTACCAGCTTCCAGATTTCCAACCTCAACTCCGGCACCGGCGCCACCAACGTGATCCCGGGCGACCTGACGGCGGTGTTCAACTTCCGCTTCTCCACCGAGTCCACCGTCGAAGGCCTGCAGCAGCGGGTCGCGGCGATTCTCGACAAGCATGGCCTGGACTGGCATGTGGAGTGGGCGCTGTCGGGCCTGCCGTTCCTCACCGAACCGGGCGCGTTGCTCGATGCGGTCTCCGCCAGCATCAAGGCCGTCACCGGTCGCGAGACCCAGGCGTCCACCAGCGGCGGCACCTCCGATGGGCGCTTCATCGCGACCCTCGGCACTCAGGTGGTGGAGCTGGGCCCGGTCAACGCGACGATCCATCAGGTCAACGAGCGCATCCTCGCCAGCGACCTCGATGTGCTGACCGAAATCTACTACCAGACCCTGATCAAGTTGCTCGCCTGATGCTCGCTTGCCCCATTTGCAGCGCACCGCTACAGGAAGTGGACAACGGTGTAGCCTGCCCGGCCGGGCACCGTTTCGACCGGGCGCGCCAGGGTTACCTGAACCTGTTGCCGGTGCAGCACAAGAACAGTCGGGACCCGGGCGACAACCTGGCAATGGTGGAAGCGCGCCGCGACTTCCTCAACGCCGGGCACTACGCCCCGG
>NZ_JACARK010001500.1:0-1320 GCF_013386655.1 Pseudomonas sp. K5002
ACCTGCTGCCAGGTCAGGAAGTCCGAACGCGGCCGAGGTGTACCGGCGAAGTCCACCGGCTGGTTCAGCGGCGTATCCACCCACGAACCCACCGGCGCCAGCAGCGCGTGCCAGTTGTAGCTGCGCAGGATCGGCATCACACGGGTGTAGAAGCTCGCGTAGCCGTCATCGAAGCTGAGCATGATCGCCTTCGCCGGCAACTCCGGGCCGCCGTTGCGGGCCGCCAAAATCTGGTCGACGGTGACGGGCTGGTAGCCGTTTTCCCGCAGCCACGCCAACTGCTCGATCAAACGTTCGGTGCGCACGGCCACGACAGCCTGATCGGGGTCGCGGTCCTCGATGTCGTGGTAGGCGATACCGAGGAAATGGTTCTTCGGCCACGCCGCTTCGCTGGCAGGCTTGAGCCGCTCGGCGGGTGGGGTGAAAGGTGCGGGTTGCTGGGCGCAAGCGCTGCTCAGCATTAACCCCAGGGCCAACAGGCAACGGGACAAGACGGGCATGATCGGACTCTTCTAGAAGCGGTAGGTGAGGTCGACGATCAGGCGCAGGTCGCTTTCGCGCTCACCGTCATAAGGTCGGCTGATCCAGCTGAGGTTGGCGCCGGTTTCGAGCACGTCGTTCCAGCGAAACCGCTGGCCGTAGCCCACCAGTGCAACGCCGCCGGTACCGTAGTCGCGCTGGCTGTAGGTGCCCGCCCCCACCTGGAACTGCTGGCTCCACTGGGTTTCGTAGCGGTGGTAGAGCACGTGGTTGACGGTGGCCGTGGGCAGCACGCTGAAGTCCGAGCGCGGGTTGAAGTACGGCGTGTCTTCCTTGGTGTTGCGGCTGGTGCCGACTTCCAGGCCCAGGTCGACTTGCACCCCCGGCGAGCTGTACACGCCCTGGCGACCGGTGAGCAGCGCTTCAAGGCGGTTGTTGCCGTCGCTGAAGTGGGACGGGCTCAGGGCCAGTTTCCATTCGCGGCTTTCGTTGGCGCGCCAGCGGATAAACCCGCTGCCGCCGTTGGCAGTAATGTCGGCATTCAGTGCCCGCAGCGGGGTGCTCGCGGAGAGGTAATCGAGACTGCCGCCGTACTGCCATTGGTCATTGATGTCGCGGGCAATCGCGATGCGTGCGCCCTGCTTGTCGCCAAAGCCGTAGGAGTGGTTGGAGACCTCGGCTTCGAGGGTCATGTCGCGGGTGCGCCGCTCTACACCGAGGCGCTGCCAACGGTGTTGGCCGGTGCCCTCTTCGAAATCGGCGGTGGCGTAGCCGGCCCCGCCAAACACGCGCCAGTCTTCATCGATGGGCGGGCTGTAGAGCAAGGTTTCGATGCCGAAA
>NZ_JACARK010001501.1:0-304 GCF_013386655.1 Pseudomonas sp. K5002
CGCTGATTCTGCTCACCGGCCACGGCGATGTGCCGATGGCCGTCGAGGCCATGCGTGATGGCGCCTACGACTTCCTCGAAAAACCCTTCAGCCCCGAAGCCCTGCTCAGCAGCCTGCGCCGAGCGCTGGACAAGCGCGGGCTGGTGCTGGAAAACCGCCGGTTGCATCAGCAGGCCGATCACCGGGCCCAACTGGAATCGAGCCTGCTGGGGGTGTCCCGGGGTTTGCAGAACCTGCGCCGGCAAGTCCTGGACCTGGCCGGCTTGCCGGTCAATGTGTTGATTCGCGGCGAAACCGGCAGCGG
>NZ_JACARK010001502.1:0-786 GCF_013386655.1 Pseudomonas sp. K5002
CCAGCGGGCGACTTTTAACGTCCAGGCGCAGGAAGCGTGGCTGCTTGGCGCCGCCGGCCCGCTCATTGAGACGCAGCAGGCCGTAGCGCCCGGTGTAGGCGTTGTGCAGGCTTTCCAGGGAAGGCGTGGCCGAGCCCAGCACAATCGGGATGTTTTCCTGGCGGGCGCGCACCAGCGCCAGGTCGCGGGCGTGGTAGCGCAGGCCTTCCTGCTGTTTATAGGAGCCGTCATGTTCTTCGTCGATGATGATCAGCCCGGGATTTTTCATCGGGGTGAACAGCGCCGAACGGGTGCCGATAATAATGTCGGCCTCGCCGTCCCGGGCGGCGAGCCAGGATTCCAGGCGCTCGCGGTCGTTGACCGCCGAGTGCACCAGGGCGATGCGCGCGTTGAAACGCTGCTCGAAACGCGCCAGGGTTTGCGGGCCGAGGTTGATCTCGGGGATCAGCACCAGTGCCTGTTTGCCGGCTTCGAGGGTTTCGCGGATCAGTTGCAAATAGACTTCGGTCTTGCCGCTGCCGGTGACGCCCGCCAGCAGGAACGCGTGGAAACTGTCGAAACCGGCGCGAATCGCTTCATAGGCGGCACGTTGTTCGGGGTTGAGCGGCAGTTCCGGCTGGGCCAGCCAGTGTTCGTGGCGCTCGCCGGGAGCGTGCTTGCGAATCTCCACCTGCACCAGGCCCTTGGCCAGCAGCAAGTCCAGGCTGTCCTTGCTCAGCATCAGCTTGCTTAAAAGCTGATGGGCGACGCCGTGGGGATGCTGGGCCAGGGTTGCCAGGGCTTCAC
>NZ_JACARK010001503.1:0-663 GCF_013386655.1 Pseudomonas sp. K5002
CAGCGGGTCATCCTTGGGGCTCGATTGCCCCGGCACACCAAACGCGCGGGTGCGGCCCTTGACGAATTCGGTGGCGTCACGCAGCACGGCGTTGGCGATGCCGGCCAGGGTCGCCAGGTGGAACAACTGGTAGAAAGCGCTCAGGTAGGACTCGGCGCGCAGTTCGTCTTTCTTGAAGCGCCGCACAATGTGCTGCTCCGGTACGTTCACCGCCTTGAAGCGGGTAGTGCCGCTGCCGGTGAGTCGCTGGCCAAAGCCGTCCCAGTCATCCTCGACGGTGACACCCGGCGCGTCGGTGCGTACCGCCAGGCTGACAAAATCTTCGCCATCCAGGGCCACGGCCGCGATCCAGTTGGCGTACAGCGTGCCGGTGCAGTAGTACTTCTCGCCGTCCAGCTGCCAGCCGGAGTCGACTGCGCTGAGGGTCACCGAGTTGCGGGTGGTGTCGGTGCGCTCGGCCATGGCGGCGCCCCACAACTCGCCGTCGACGACTTTGGCGAACCAGTAATTTTGGGACTCGCTGTCACGGCTGGAAAGCCGGCCTTCAACAAACCCGAAATGCGCGCGCACAATCTGCGGCAGGTTTGAATCGGCCTCTCCCAGCTCAATCAACAGGCGAAACAGCTGCGGCAGGCTTGCACCCAGGCCGCCCAAGGCCTGCGG
>NZ_JACARK010000154.1:0-5609 GCF_013386655.1 Pseudomonas sp. K5002
CCCGCACCTGCGCCAAGCTGGCGGAGCTGACCGGCGTGGAGGCCAGCCAGGTGCTGCCGTACTCCACCGGCGTGATCGGTGAGCCGCTGCCGGTAGAGAAAATCGAAGGCGCGCTGCAAGCAGCGCTGGATGACCTGTCGGTGGATAACTGGGCGGCTGCGGCTACCGGGATCATGACCACCGACACCCTGCCAAAAGGCGCCAGCCGTCAGTTTGTGCACGAAGGCGTGACCGTTACCGTCACGGGCATCAGCAAAGGCGCCGGCATGATTCGCCCGAACATGGCGACCATGCTGGGCTATATCGCCACCGACGCCAAAGTCTCCCGTGACGTGCTGCAAAACCTGATGCTCGACGGCGCCAACAAGTCCTTCAACCGCATCACCATCGACGGCGACACCTCGACCAACGATTGCTGCATGTTGATCGCCACCGGCCAGGCTGACCTGCCGGAAATCACCTCGTCCAACGGCGCGTATTTCGCCGCGTTGAAGCAGGCGGTGTTCGAAGTGTGCATGGACGTGGCCCAGGCCATCGTGCGCGACGGCGAAGGCGCCACCAAGTTTGTGACGGTTGAAGTCAACGGCGGCGGTAACCACCAGGAATGCCTGGATGTCGGTTACACCGTGGCTCACTCGCCGCTGATCAAGACCGCACTGTTTGCCTCCGACCCGAACTGGGGCCGTATCCTGGCCGCTGTGGGCCGTGCCGGCGTGCCGAACCTGGACGTGAGCAAGATCGACGTGTTCCTCGGCGAAGTGTGCATCGCCAGCCGTGGCGCCCGGGCCGAGACGTACACCGAAGCCCAGGGTTCGGCGGTGATGCAGCAGGAAGAAATCACCATCCGTATCGAATTGGGTCGCGGTGAGTGCAGCGAAACCATCTGGACCACCGACCTGTCCCACGAGTACGTGAAGATCAACGCGGAATACCGCACCTGATACCAGGCAGGTCTTCAAACCGATTCAGAGGAAATAGTGCGGTGAAACGAGTTCATGTAGCAGCAGCGGTCATCCGGGGTGTCGACGGCAGGATTCTGCTGGCGCGCCGCGCCGATACCCAGCATCAGGGCGGCCTCTGGGAGTTTCCCGGTGGCAAGGTGGAGGCCGATGAGTCGGTCGCTACCGCGCTGTCCCGTGAATTGCAGGAGGAGCTGGGCATCCAGGTCACGGCGGCTCGCCCGTTGATCAAGGTGCAGCATGATTACCCGGACAAACAGGTGTTGCTGGATGTCTGGGAAGTCTCGGCCTTTACCGGCGAGCCCCACGGTGCCGAAGGCCAACCCCTTGAGTGGGTGGCCCAGCGGGACCTGCCGAACTATGAGTTTCCGGCAGCCAATGCGCCGATCGTTGCGGCGGCGCGTTTGCCGGCTGACTACTTGATCACTCCGGGCGAGCTGGAGACACCCGTCCTGCTGCGCGGTATTCAAAAAGCCATCGCTGGTGGCATCAAGCTGGTTCAGCTGCGTGCCCCCAACGGTTACGACCCCAAGTACCGTGACCTGGCGGTGGACGCCGTGGGCCTGTGTGCGGGCAAGGCGCAACTGATGCTCAAGGGGCCGTTTGAATGGCTGGGGGATTTTCCCGCGGCCGGCTGGCATATGACCTCGGCGCAACTGCGCAAGTACGCCAGCAAGGGACGTCCTTTGCCGAAGGATCGCTGGTTGGCGGCGTCTTGCCACAATGCTGAGGAATTAGCCTTGGCGGAGTTGATGGACGTGGATTTCGTCACCTTGTCGCCGGTGCAGCCGACCCAGACTCATCCTGATGCCGAGCCGTTGGGCTGGGAGCAGGCACAGCAGTTGATCAGTGAGTTCAGCAAGCCGGTGTTCTTGCTCGGTGGGGTGGGTCCTGCTGAGCGGGAAAAGGCCTGGGAGGCTGGTGCTCAAGGTGTGGCGGGGATTCGGGCGTTCTGGCCTGAGGTTTAGGCATAACCCTGGCGAGTGGCCAGGGGAGCTGTTGTGGCGAGGGAGCTTGCTCCCGCTGGAGTGCGCAGCGCTCCCAATATTTTGGGTCTGCTACGCAGCCCAGCGGGAGCAAGCTCCCTCGCCACAGGTTGCAATCGGTCAGTAAGCGTCAGTGCGGCTTTGCCGCCGCCTGCCACAAGATCTCTGCAACGCCCTGGCGCTTGGCAATCACCCTGGCTGCCACAAAGAGCAAGTCCGACAGCCGGTTGATGTACGCCAACCCGACGCCTTCCAGCGGTTCCTCTGCATTCAGGTGCTGACACCGGCGCTCCGCACTGCGAGCCAGGCTTCGGCATACATGGGCCTGGGCAATCAACGCCGAACCACCCGGCAGAATGAAGTTCTCCAGCGGCCCGACCTCTTCATTCCAGCGATCGATCGCCGCCTCAAGGCGGTCGACTTCCGCCGCGTTCAGCGCCTTGTACACCGGCATCGCCAATTCGCCGCCCAGGTCAAACAGACGATGCTGGCAAGGTGTCAGCACCTCGATCACATCCTTCAACGCTGGATGCTGCCCGATTTGTTCCTCCAATCCCGCCAGCAACAAACCCAACTGGCTGTTCAGCGCATCCACCTCGCCAATCGCCTCCACCCGTGGATGGTCCTTGGGCACGCGGCGACCGTCGCCCAGGCCGGTTTCGCCCTTGTCGCCGGTACGGGTGTAAATTTTCGACAGGCGAAAGCCCATGGTTAGCGCTCCAGTTGAGTGAGTTCGTTGGGTGGCAATTGGCTGCCCGCCAGGGGCAGGCGCAAGGTGAAGCAGGTACCCTGGCCAAGGGTCGAATGCACTTCCATCTGCCCCTTGTGATTGTTGGTGATGATGAAATACGAAACCGACAACCCAAGCCCGGTGCCCTGGCCGATTTCCTTGGTGGTGAAGAACGGCTCAAACGTGCGTTTGCGCACGTTCTCGCTCATACCGATGCCGTTGTCTTCCACCTGGATTTCTGCCCACGGCGGGTTGAGCCGGGTGCGCAGGATGATCCGGCCGGGCTCGCTGCCGTCTTCGCGCTGATGAATCGCCTGGGCGGCGTTTTTCAGCAGGTTGAGCAGTACTTGCTCCAGTTCGTTGGCGGTGCCGGGTACCGGGCCCAGTTGCGGGTCGAACTGGCGGATGATCGCCTGGCCCTTGAAGTCGAAGCCGACGGTGAGGTCGAAGTCGTTGCCGGCAATTTCCACGGCCTGGTCGATCAAGGCCGGCAAGTCGCACGGCGCCATCTGCCGGTTGCTGCGGCGGCTGAAGCTGAGCATGTGGGTGACGATTTTCGCCGCCCGGGCGCCAGCCTGCTGGATGCCGTCGAGCAACTGTGGCACTTCGCGGCTTTGCAGGTAGCGGTTGACCGAGTCCAGGTCGATGCCCGCCTGTTCGGCGTGCTCGAGGTTTTTCGGCAGTTCGTTGGACAACCGGCGGCGAATGTTCTGCACGTTATGCAGGATCGCTCCCAGCGGGTTGTTGATTTCGTGCGCCATGCCGGCGGCCAGGCCACCGACCGAGAGCATTTTCTCTGACTGCACCATCATTTCTTCCAGGGACAAGCGCTGGGTGATGTCGTCGATCCGGATCACCACGCCGCGCCCGGCACCGCCCATCAACGGGTAGAAGGTCAGGGCGTAGTGCTTGGGTTCGTCATCCTTGACCCAGGTAACGCGCTCGATCCGCTCTACGGTGTGTTGCTCTACCGTGGCCTTGATCTGCGGCAGGAACGGCTTGAGCGGCTGGAAGGCGAGGAAGATCGGCTGGTTCAGCGCCTCGTCCAGGCGGGTCCCGGAAAGTGCGCTGGCTTCCTGGTTCCACTGGGTGACGTAGAGTTGTTCGTCGAGGGCGATCAGCGCCGAGGGCATCGAGTCGATGATGCTGTTGAGGTAGTTCTGGAAGCCGGTGAGCTTTTTCTCGATCTTGCTGCGCACCTGGACTTCCAGTTCCAGCTTGCGGTTGGTGTGGCGGGTTTCTTCCGCCAGGCCCTGGGCTTGATCGTAGGCGGCCTGGGAATCGTCTCGCGCGCGCTTGAGTTGCTGCTCACGGGCTTCAATGCGCGAAAGCATGGTGTTGAAAGCTTCGGCGAGGCTGCCGATTTCATCATGATTGCCGCGCCCGGCGCGCAGGGCGTAGTTCTCTTCCCGGGTGACCTGGCGCGACAATTCTTCCAGTTCATGGATCGGCCGGGTAATCAGGCGCTTGATCTGCCGGGCGATCACCAGCCACAGCAGCACGCTGAAGATCAGGATACCCAGGCTGGCGGTGAAGGTACCGGTATAGAAAGCCACCGGCAGTTCGCTGCTGGCCACCAGCAGCAAGTGCCCGGACGGTTTGCCGGCACGGGGCAGGGTGATCACCTGGTTGCTGCGAAATTCGGTGGTACGCCAGGTTTCAATGTCCCGGAAATTATCTGGCAGGTGCAGGCGATTGGCATGTTGCAGCTGGGCCAGGCGCGTGCCATCTCCGTCGTATAAGGCCGCGGCCCGCAATGGCGAGTAGCTGGTCAGTTCATCCAGCAGGGTTTGCGCCTTGAGCGGTGAGTCCAGGGACTCGGCGGCGAGCGACGGGTTGGACACCAGCCGACCGATGGCCTGCAAGGCCTGGGGTGCCATGCTTTCCTGGGAGATCCAGTAGGCGGCGCTGATAAAGGTCAGGTTGGCCACCAGCAAGACGGTGGTCAACAAAACCAGCAGGGCCGCCAGCAGTTTCTGCCCAACCGGTAGATTTTCGAGGCGCTGGCGCAGTGGCATCAAGGTTTTCGCTGCAAAGGAACAAGCAGGCAGGGTAGCGCGTGCTTCAGTCGCTGGGCAATCCGCGTGCAGACAGTTGCCGTACCAGGCGCGCCTGGAGTTGTTGCAGGTGCGGCAAGCTCAGTTGGTGGCGGGCGGCCGCCTGGCAGGCGTAGCCCAGCAAATAGCTGATTTCGGTGCGTCGGGCACTGGCCACGTCCTGGTACATCGAGGAGTAATTGGCCGCAGTGGCCTGGATTACCCGTTCCACTTCGCTGTGCAAATCCTCTGCGGCAGCGGGTTGGCCGCAGCATTCCAGCAGGTCGGCGAGTTCGGCGCACAGGGTGGCCACTTCGCACTGATGGGCTTGCAGCTCGCCATTGCGACATTGGTAAAGCACGGTCAGCGGGTTGATGGCGCAGTTCAGGGCCAGTTTGCGCCACAGGCGGGTGAGGATGTCGGTGCTCCACTCATGGGGAATGCCGGCGGCTTGCAGGTCATCCAGCCACAGCGGCGGAGTAGGGTGCCGAGCATCCCCCAGCCAGGTGTAGCCATGGCCGGCAAACACTACTCGCCAGTCACTCTCGCGAAACGCGCCTTCGGTGCTGGAGGCGAAGATGCAGCGTGCCTGGGGCAGTTGGGCGGCGACTGCGTCCTGGCTGCCCAGCCCGTTTTGCAGCAGGATCAGTTCGGCGTCTGGCACCAGTCGATGTTCCAGCTGTGCGACGGCTTCCTGGGCGTCGTAAGCCTTGCATGCCACCAGCAGGCGATGAATTTGCCCAGGGCTGTCGGAGGTTTCGCCGACGACCGGGTAGGTGTGAGCCACGCCTTGCTCGACCAGGGTCAGGCCATTGGCCGTCTGATAACTCGCCAACCGCCTGTGATCCCGCAGGATCAGGCGCACGGGCAGCCCGGCGCGGGCCAGGCGGGCGGCCCA
>NZ_JACARK010001504.1:0-472 GCF_013386655.1 Pseudomonas sp. K5002
CCCTTCGGCGCCCTTGATGCCTTCACCCGCGAACAGATGCAGGAGCTGTTGCTGCAAGTCTGGCGGCGCACGGCCAAACCGGTATTCCTGATTACCCACGACATCGAAGAAGCGGTGTTCCTCGCCACGGATTTGATTCTGCTGGCGCCCAACCCCGGCCAGATCGTCGAGCGCCTGAGCCTGGACTTCGGCCAGCGCTACGCCGCCGGTGAGTCGGCACGCGCGATCAAGTCCGACCCGCGCTTTATCGAAACCCGCGAACACGTGCTGGGCAAGGTGTTCTCCCAACGGCAGGTGTCCGCATGAGCAGTTACGAATTACCGGCCACGGCCACCAAGCCGGCGAGCAAACCCGTCGTGCCCGTACGCCGCAGCCTGAGCACCCGCTGGATCAGCGTGCTGACCCTGGTGACCCTGGTTGCCATCTGGTGGGCCGTGACCGCCAGCGGGCTGATCGAGCCGCTGTTCCTGCC
>NZ_JACARK010001505.1:0-935 GCF_013386655.1 Pseudomonas sp. K5002
ACCCCGAGGTAGATCCCCAGTTCCCCGGAAATGCGCGGCAGGAAATAGCTGCCGCCCACGTCAGGGAAATACCCGATGGCCACCTCGGGCATTGCCAGGCGGCTGCGGTCGGTGACCACCCGCAGGTCGGCGCCTTGCACCAGGCCCATGCCACCGCCAAGGACGAAGCCGTCCATCAGTGCCAGGACCGGTTTGCGATAGTTGTGAATGGCGAGGTCGAGGGCGTATTCCTCGACGAAGAAGTCTTCGTGGAGGGTGTCGCCGCTCTTGAAGCTGTCGTACAGCGAGCGAATGTCGCCGCCGGCGCAGAAGGCTTTTTCACCGGCACCGCGCAACACCACGGCATGCACCTGGGGATCGTCCGCCCACGCCTGCAAATGCCGGCTGAGGCTGCGGACCATGTCCAGGGTGAGGGCGTTAAGGCCTGCGGGGCGATTGAGGGTCAGGTGGCCAATATGGTTGCGTACGTGCGCCAGGACCTCGTCTTGCACAATCCCGGCGCTGCTTGCCTCGGATGAAACCTGAGCAGTCATCTCTAACTCCCTGCTTTTATTGTTCTTTATCAAGATGTTCGCGGGCGAACCATCTCGCGATCGTACCAGTGCAAATTTGCCCAGTACAAGTCGGAATCATGCAGGTCGTTTTTGCATTTTTGCCTTATGGAGGAGGCTGGCCCTGGTGCTGGAAAACCGCGCCGATGGTGCGCCGCCGGGCATACCGCTCGCTGGCCTGGATCAGCTCCTCCAGTTCCTGCGGGGTAACGTCCAGGAACTGCTCGCGCTCGGCGAGGGCCTGCTTGAGGTCCTCGGCGCTGATCCCGGGGTTTTCGGTGGCGATTGGCATAAAGATCGGCGCAGCCGGTTCGCGGGTGCCCTTGGGGTAACGCGTGCGCGTGGCGTTGTTGTAGGCCAGCGCGCAGGCCAACAAGGCTGTGG
>NZ_JACARK010001506.1:0-502 GCF_013386655.1 Pseudomonas sp. K5002
CAGCGCACCCAACGCGCTGTCTGCACCACGCTGGGCGACATCGGCCAGGTCTTGAGCAGAAGCGGCGGTGTCGTGAGCGTTTTTTGCGGTCCCTTGGGCATTCTGCGCATCGGTTTGCGCTGTGACGGCCGCTGCACCTGCCGTGTCAGCTGTTTGCCGGGCGGTGGCTGCCGTTGTCTGGGCGGCGGTCGCCGCGTTCAGTGCGGCGTTGGCTGAAACCTGCGCCGAGTCGACCGCGCTGAGTGCGCCCGCAGCCGTGTCCTGAGCTCCGTCAGCCATGTCCTTGGCGACCTCACCGGCACCCTGGGCGGTCGACGCGAGCCCCGCAGCCCGATCGGCGATTTCACGAGCGGTAGCCGCTGCATCCTGTACCGCGTTCGCCGCGTTCAGGGTCTGGCCGGCAGTGGCTTGCGCGGTTTCAGCGGCCACGTCGGCCTCCCTGCCCACAAGCAAGGCCGCATCCGCAGCGCGCTGTGCACCATCGGCCCTCTCCTGTGCACTT
>NZ_JACARK010001507.1:0-1111 GCF_013386655.1 Pseudomonas sp. K5002
CCGGACTTTGCCATCCAGGCCGATGGTCGCCCCGGACGACGTTTCCACCAGGCTGCCCGCCGCGAGGTTCACGTCGCCGGAGTTGCGCAACGACACCTTGCCACCGTTGATATACGCCACCCCGTCAGTGGCCGAAGGGTCCAGCGCCAGATTATTCCAGCGCCCGGAACTGTCCAGCTTGACTCCGGCGGCCACATCGAGCCGGCCGATGCCCGGCAGAATCACATCGCCAACGACATTGGAGCGATTGAGGTCGACCTGATTCAGCAGGTTGCCCGCGTTGATGCTGCCGCCGTGGGCCGTGAGGTTGGCATTGACTGAAACCACGGGGCCGAACAGGGTGATGTCGCCGCCGTCAGCCACCTTGAGTGCGCCATTGACGTCAATCTGCTGCTTTGCGCCGACCTTGATCGCGCCCAATCGGTAGCCATTGAGCTGGTCACTGTCGAGCACCAGTTTGCCCTGGCGCTCGGTCGGCAGCGCAGTGGCCAGGTCCAGGCCGTCGGCGATTTTTTGCGTGCTGCTCTCGATCAGCACCTGGTCGATGGTCGGGGTCAAGGCGTAGCGCAAGGTGCCGGTGGCCTTGTTGTACACCGGCGTGTACTGGCCAATGATCAACTGCGCCCGCTGGGCCATGGCCTGCTGTGACTGCTGATAACCATCAAGGTTGATATTCGGTGCCTGGGTCTGGCGATCGCCCTGGAATACATCGCTGATCAACTGGCCTTCCAGCACCGCGTTGGTGGTGCCCACCACCAGCTTGCCGGCGTCGCGGCCCACGGTGTAGCCCGCCTCGTAGCGGCTTTGCTGGGCCACCAGCGGGTTGTAGTAGAAATCGCTGCGACCCCAGCGGACGCTGGTGTCTTCAAAGCCCTTGTAGATCCCCGCGTAGAGAATGTCCCCGGGGGCTTTCGACAGCTCATAGAGCTGGCCGTCAGGCCCCTTGAGCCAGGTCTGGCGGATGTAGCCGGCCTGCACATCGACGGTGCCGCCCGACAGATTGACCTGGGCCCCCTGCTGGGTCACCACGTCCTTGCCGGTGAACGTCACAGTGCCGCCCTGGGCCATCCACTCGCCGACCGAGTGGCCCTGGGTGCCCAGGTAACCGCCG
>NZ_JACARK010001508.1:0-199 GCF_013386655.1 Pseudomonas sp. K5002
GCACAAGGCGGCCTGCACCGGCGGGATGCGCCCACTGGCGCGGTTGTTCAGCGACAGCAGCGAGAACAACAACCCGGAGCCGACCGCCCACAACAAGCCGCTGGTGGCCTGGCTGGCGAGATTGAAATCCGGCGTGACCAGCACCAGGCCGATGCTCACCAGCACCACCAGCAGGATCTCGTTGGCGCGAATCCGCTCG
>NZ_JACARK010001508.1:256-701 GCF_013386655.1 Pseudomonas sp. K5002
GCCCAGGGTGGCGATGGCCACACCGGCGACCTTTACCGCAATAAAGAAACTCACCCAATGCCCGGCCAGCAGCAGGCCGCTGACCAGCAGGCGTCGCCAGTCGCGGGCTTGCAGCTTCTGCCAGGGCGTGTTGCTGGCAAAGCGCGCAAAGATTGCCAGGGCAATGACCGCGAACGCGGCGCGGCCGAACACGATAATCGCCGGCGAAGCGGCCGCCAGTTTGCCGAACACGCCAGTGAGGCCAAACATCAATGCGCCGATATGCAGGGCGCCGAGGGCTGTGCGGGGAGTCATTGCGATCCTTAAACGACGGGTTTACAGGATCGCAGTCTAGAGGGTTGCAGGCATTCGCGTCTGTCGTTGGGCTCGCGGCTTTTGTCGCAGGACTCTTGCTTGGTGAAGATCCCTGTGGGAGCTGGCTTGCCTGCGATGCAGACAACTCGGT
>NZ_JACARK010001508.1:725-988 GCF_013386655.1 Pseudomonas sp. K5002
CAGGCAAGCCAGCTCCTACACCGGGCGGTGCTCGTCTGAAGGCTCGGGGCGAGAGGCCAAACTCGCGCAACATCGCCGCAGCAAATGCACTTTGCGAACCATAGCCCACCCGCGCGGCAATCTCGCCGATCGGCAGCTGGCTGTCGCGCAACAGGCCGCGGGCCATCTGCAAGCGCCGGGTGCGTATGTAGTCCATCGGCGTCTGCCCGCTTTCCGCGATAAATCGTGCATGCAGGCGGGCGACGGACAGGTCGGCGAGCTTC
>NZ_JACARK010001509.1:0-798 GCF_013386655.1 Pseudomonas sp. K5002
CACGCCTGGGCCATGCCCGGCAAACCGTGTTCCCCGGCGCCCGCAGCCGCGCCCCGCCCATCATCGCGTAAGCACTTCACACCGTTACTTCACCCCGGCCGACTTTAGACAGACAGCCGCAGGCTGCTGGCCGTGTTGTTTACGAATGAATGATGGAATTTTTCATGTCCAGGTTTTCTGCTGACACCCGCTTGGGATGTACTCCCGTTTTCGCCGTTCTGTGTGGCGCGCTGCTGGTTCCTCAGGTCCACGCCGACGAGCCTGCCGACCAGAACGAACTGAGCCCGACGGTGATCACCGCCATTGCCCCCAGCTCACCGCTGACCGTCGTCACCAACCCGAAAGACCCGCGCCAACCAGTGCCCGCCAGCGATGGCGGCGACTACCTCAAGACCATCCCCGGCTTCGCCCTGGTGCGCAACGGCGGCACCAACGGCGACCCGGTGCTGCGGGGCATGTTCGGCTCACGCCTGAACATCCTCACCAACGGCAGCATGATGCTCGGCGCCTGCCCCGGCCGGATGGATGCGCCCACCTCCTATATTTCACCGGAAACCTACGACAAGCTCACCGTGATCAAAGGCCCGCAAACCGTGCTCTGGGGCCCGGGCGCTTCAGCCGGCACGGTCCTGTTCGAGCGCGAGCCCGAGCAATTCGGCGAGCTGGGCACACGGGTCAACGCCAGCATCCTGGCGGGCTCCAACGGGCGCTTCGACAAAGTCGTCGACGCAGCAGCCGGCGGGCCGCTGGGTTATGTGCGGGTGATCGGCAACCAGGCCCACGCCGATGACTACAAGG
>NZ_JACARK010001510.1:0-561 GCF_013386655.1 Pseudomonas sp. K5002
CGCAGGCGCGGCCCGGTCCTGGCGACCCGTGGCAACCTGAACAATGACTTCGGCGCTCCGCTGACCCTGCTCGAACTGGCCCCGGAACACACGGCGGCCGTCATTGAGCTGGGTGCTTCGCGCATCGGCGAAATCGCCTACACCGTGGCCATGACCAAGCCTCATGTCGCGGTGATCAGCAACGCCGGTACTGCCCACGTCGGCGAGTTTGGCGGCCCTGAAAAGATCGTCGAAGCCAAGGGCGAAATCATCGAAGGCCTCGACGCATCCGGCACTGCCGTGCTGAACTTCGATGACAAGGCCTTCGAAACCTGGCGTGTCCGTGCCGCCGGTCGCAAGGTGTTGAGCTTCGCGGTGCACAACGCCGCTGCCGATTTCCATGCCTCGAATATCAAGGCCGACGCCCGTGGCTGCCCGTCCTTCACCCTGCATACCCCGCAAGGTGACGAGCACGTACAACTGAACCTGCTGGGCAACCACAACGTCGCCAATGCCCTGGCTGCCGCCGCCGCCGCCCACGTGCTGGGCGTGTCGTTGTTTGGCATTGCCACCGGCCTTGGC
>NZ_JACARK010001511.1:0-428 GCF_013386655.1 Pseudomonas sp. K5002
TGCGTTCGCGCCCCGAACCGGACCAGCCGTTGGCCCTGCTGGCCGGCACGCCGCAGCGGCGGGTGCTGCAAACCGTCAATGACGCCGCGCGCAAACTCGGCCTGCGCCCCGGCCAGTCGCTGACGGCGGCCCATGCCTTGACCAAGGCGTTCGCCTGCGCCGAATACGACCCGGCGCAGATCGAATACTGGCAGCAGTTTCTCGCCGCCTGGGCCTACCGTTTCAGCTCCCAGGTCAGCGTGTTCTACCCACGGGCGTTGCTGTTCGAGATCGAGTCGAGCCTGGGCCTGTTCGGGCCCTGGCCGTTGCTCGAAGCACGCTTGCGCAAGGAGCTGACCGAACTGGGGTTTCGTCATCGCATCGTCGCCGCGCCGAACCCGGCGGCGGCGCGGATATTGGCGAATGCCTACGACGGCCTGGCCGTGGCC
>NZ_JACARK010001512.1:0-865 GCF_013386655.1 Pseudomonas sp. K5002
AGCGGCGGGCGGCGTGACCAGATGCGCCAGCGGCGCCAGCTGATAATGGCTGGCCAGCAGTTGCTCCAGTCGCAAGCGAAAACGCGGCTGCCCATGCAGGGCTTGCAGCACCTCGACCGGCAGGCCTTCGCCAAAACACTCGCCAAGGCTTTGCTCGCGCACAAACTGCAACGGCTGGGCGATCAGCCCCTGCCAACGCTCAACCAGGCTCATTCACCCTCCTTGAGCACATACAACGCCTGGGCCTGGCGCCGCGCCCATTGCTGGCGGGCCAACACACCACCCGCGCCGAGGGCGAGCAGCAGCAAGCCACCGAACAGCAACCGCGCCTGGTTGAGGTTGTCTTCCAACAGCCACAGGCCCATGAAACGCGCGAGTCGCGGTTGCGCCGGGTTCTGGCTGATGGACACCGCGGCCTTGATCGCGGTCACCGACACACCGTCATAGCTCAGGCCGGAAATGCCGTTGGCAACCAGGGTCTTGATCTGCGGAATCAGCGTGTTGATGTCGGTGCCCGGGTCGTAGCGCACCAGCACCGAGGCCGACGACGGCGAAATCACCCGCTTGAGCAGGTCATTGTCCGGCAGCACCACGTGCACCCGCGCCGAGACGATGCCGTCGATCTGCGACACCGAGTGGGACAGTTCTTCGCTCAAGGCATAGATCATCTGCGCCCGCTCCTGCACCGGCGACGACACCAGGCCATTGCCCTTGAACACCTCGCCCATGTTGGAAAAGCTCTGCTGCGGCAGGCCGGCGTTGTCCAGCAGGGTCATGGCCTCGGCGAAGCGCTGTTCGTCGACCACCACTTTCAACTGGCCGTTGTCCTGCACCTTGCGCGTCGCCGGGATGCCGTCGCGCAGCA
>NZ_JACARK010000155.1:0-4117 GCF_013386655.1 Pseudomonas sp. K5002
ATTGTTGCGCACCCAGTTCAGCGCATCGTCGTGCATCGGGTAGCAGAACAGCCGCCAGTAGTCGCGCAGCACTTCGCCGAGCAGGTCGCTGTGGTCGGTCTCCAGGGTCTGGGTGAACAGGCTCCCGCTGTCGAAGGCGTGCTCGCGCAGCATGCGCTGGCACCAGCTGTGAATGGTCGAGACGGCGGCTTCATCCATCCACTGGGCGGCGATGTCCAGGCGATTGGCGCAGCCGGGCCATTGTGCGGGGCTGTATTGGTCGCGCAGTTCGGCGATCAACGCGTCGGGTTCTTCGATTTCTTCGCGGAAAAAACGCGCGGCTTCTGCCAGGCGGATTCGGATGCGTTCACGCAGCTCTTTGGTGGCGGCATCAGTAAAGGTCACGACGAGAATTTGCGGCGGCAGCAACTCGCGGCCGAAGCCCGATTCGTCCCCTCCGTGGCCGAGTACCAGACGCAGGTAGAGCGCTGAGATGGTAAATGTCTTGCCTGTGCCGGCACTGGCTTCGATCAGTTGGCTGCCCTTGAGCGGGAAGGCCAGGGCCAGGGGTTTTGTACCGCTCATGCGCTGGCCTCCGCGCTGGTGAGTGATCGCCAGGGAGCGTTGATCAACGGTCGATAGAGGGTTTCGCACCAGCCTTCGAACTCTTCGCTAGCCATCAAGGCGGCGTAGTCGGGGAACTGTCGGATGAGCGCTGGGCTTTCACGGCGCTCGCCGTCGCTGGTTTGGCCGTCGCCTTCGTAGGCTTTGCTGGCGGCGGCTTGCGCTTTGGCCGGGTCGGTTTGACCGAGCCAGGCGAATGCGGTTTTAACGGCGACCGGCAGTGGTTCGCTCATGCCGGTTTTCCAGGCGAGCAGCAGGTTGCCGAGGAGCTCCCGGGCTGTGGCTTGCTCAAGTGGGGCCAATAGCAGTGTGTCGTCGCTGGCGACCAGGCCGGTACTTAACGGAAGGCCGCAGGCACAGGCCACCAGGTGGTTGACCCATGGGCGAATCAGGCGATGCCACTTACGGGTCTTGATCGAGCCGATGCTGTTGGGGATGGCGGTGACGCTTAGAAAGCCGCCATCGCTGCGTTGATGCAGGCCACTGATCCAACCTTCCAGTTGGATGCCTTGATGCTCAAAACTGATCGGTTCGGCGCTGGTGTGCGGAGTGGGCCAGAGTGCCAGGAGTTGCTGGTAACGCTGCAACAGGTCGGGCAGAGGCTCGATCAGTTCTTTGCGCAGGCATTCGCCGAAACCAACCATCGGCAACAAGCCACTGCCTTGCAGACGCAGGGCCTGGGCGTTGAGGGCTTCGTCGAGGTTGTCGGGGCGGGTGAGTGCCGCCGTGAGCAAACTGTCGCTCAGGCTATAGCGCTGCAGTGCATCGAGGACGAAGGGTTCTTCATCTTCCAGCGGGACTTCGGCGGCTTCGAAAAATACTTTCAGGCGCTGGCTGAAAAAGTGTTTGACCGGGTTGCGCAGGAAGTCTTGCAGTTGGCCGAGGCTCAGCGGTTCTTCCTGGGTGTAGGGTGCGAGGCTGCCGGTATCGGGCAGGCTGTCCGGGGTTGCGTGGAGCAACTGCCATTCGCGGGCGTAGCTGAACAGCTTGTCACCTTCATGGAAGTAGCGGGCGCTGAAGGGCTGGAGCGGGTGTTCCTGGGTGGTGGCTTCCAGGAGTGGTTCGCCACTGGTGGTGTGCCAGCCGCTGGCGATGTGGTCGCGCAACTGCCCGATCAGGACCGATGCCGGGCGATCACTGTTGTCGCGGATACTGCGGCCGACCCAACTGATATAGAGCTGGTCGCGGGCGGAGAGCAGGGCTTCTAGCAACAGGTAGCGATCGTCTTCGCGGCGTGACCGATCGCCTGGGCGGTAGTCGCTGCCCATCAGGTCGAAGTCCAGCGGCGGTTGTGCGCGTGGGTAGTCGCCATCGTTCATGCCGAGTAGGCAGACCAGCTTGAATGGGATCGCGCGCATGGGCATCAAGGTACAAAAATTGACAGCTCCCGCGAGGAAGCGCTGGGACAGTCGGCCTTGGTCGAGGCCTGCCAGCCAGGCCTCGCGGACTACGGTCAGGGGTAATTCGTCATGCAGTCCGACGGACTCGCAGGTCTCCAGCCAGGTTTCTCTCAGTTGCTCGAGTTGACCCAACAGGTAGTCGTCGTGCTCGTTGCTCGGGAGGAAGAACAACTGCATCAGGTTTTGCAGGCGCTCGCCCCACTCTGTCGGCGCGGCAGGTTGCGAAAGTGCCTGGTGGGCATCGTGCAGCGCATCGAGCAGTGCGACTAGCGGGCCGATCAAGGCCGCATCGAGGCCGCCGATTTCATCGTACGGCTCGATGCCATCGCAGGCAGAGCCCGTACCAACGGCGTAGCCCAGGAGCATGCGACGTAGGCCGAACCGCCAGCTGTTTTGCTCCAGCTCCTGGGGCAAGCCGAGGCCGGCGCGTTGTTCGGCGTTGAGGCCCCAACGGATACCGGCGCCTTCGATCCAGCGGTGCAGGGTCGGCAGGTCGCGTTCCTTGATGGCGAAGCGTTCCCGCAGTGCCGGGACGTCGAGCAGGTCGAGGATTTCGCTGACCGGAAAGCGGCTGTCCGGGAGCTTGAGCAGGTGCTCGACGGCGATCAGTAACGGATCGCGGCCGCGCTGGCCCTGGTCCGTAAGCGTGAACGGAATGAAGCGTAGGTCGCTTCTTTCAAGCTGGCCGAATACGGCGCGAATATGCGGCGCGTAGCTGTCGACGTCGGGGACCATGACGATGATGTCCCGTGGGCGCAGCGTGGGGTCGGCGCTGAAGCGCTGCAGTAACTGGTCGTGAAGAACTTCAACTTCGCGTTGGGCACTGTGGGCGATGTGGAAGCGAATGGAAGTGTCGCGCGCCAGGTCGACGCTTGGCCAGAGTTCACGGGTTTCGTTGAGGGGGCGCAGTTCGAGGATGTCGTCCTGGAGTTGGTTGAGCAAGGTGGTGGGCTCGCTCTCGCTGAACAGGTCGATACGACCGTCACGGAATGCCGAGCGGTAACTGTTGGGGTCGTCGTAGCTGTCCAACAGGTTGATGTAGTCGCGACCTTGCTTACCCCAGGCAGCGAGCAGCGGGTGGGCGTGCTGATGCAGGGTTTGCGGGTCGATGGTGACCGGCATTCCGGCCTTGCGTGCCTGGCGCTTGTATTCGTTTCGGAGCAGGTCTTTGTCGGCGACGATGTCGGACCAGTGATGGCGACAAGGGTTGTGCACACACAGCAGCACCTGGCTGAAACGGGCGAGGCCGGCAAGGGCTTCCAGCGCTTGGGCTGGCAAGGAGGAAATGCCGAAGACGATCACGCGGGAGGGCAGGCCTATCGGTGCCTGCTCCAGGCTATTGATGCGCTCGATAAAGCGTTGGTGAACTCCGGCGCGACTTTGAGCCATGCCCTCCTCTCCTACGTCCAACAGCAGGGCGCGCCATAGTTCGGCTTGCCAGCAGTTGGCCGGGCTCAAGGGTTTGGATTCGCCACGGCCATTGCGCAGTTGATGGCGACCGGCAGCCCAATCTTCCAGCCAGTCGGCACGGTAGACCTGGTATTGGTCGAACAGGTCGGCGAGGCGTTCCGCGAGTTGGTAGCGTTTGCGCAGATCCGTATCGTGGGTCAGGAAGCGTTGCAGGGGTTCGAAATGGGGCTGATCGATCAGCTCGGGGAGCAGGCGCATGAGGCGCCAGGTCAGTGGGGCTTTATCCAGCAGGGATTTGGGCGGGATCTCGTCTTTGCCCAGGACCATGCGATAGAGCTGCCACATGAAGCTGCCGGGAAGCTGCACATCAATAGCGGCAGCGATGCCGCAACCGCCCATGTCGTCGTCTTCAGGGTCTTCAGCCAGCGCCAGTTTCAGCCACTGGGCAATACCGTTGCTTTGTACCAGGGCGATTTCGTTTTCCAGGGGAGCCAGCGGGTAACGGCGCATCCAGCTGACAACCAGGCTGCGCAGCTCATCCAGGCGGTTGCCGTGAACCACCATGAATCCAGCACTGAGGGACGTCGCATCCGGCATAACGGCTTCCTTGGGAAAAGCAAAATCGAGGGATGGACTTTAGCATTGAAGACAATCGTAGGCTGCAAGTGAGGAACACTTGGAGACGCTCGCCATACTTTCCGACC
>NZ_JACARK010001513.1:0-553 GCF_013386655.1 Pseudomonas sp. K5002
ATCAATGCCCTGCGCGTCGAACCCGACCTCGGCACCCCGGCCCGTGGCGGCCTGCCCGCGACCATCGCCCGGCGTACCGCCGCCGGCTGGCGCATCAGCGGGCGCAAGATCTACTCCACCGGCAGCCATGGCCTGAGCTGGTTCAGCGTGTGGGCCCGCAGCAGCGATGAAGACCCGTTGGTAGGCGCCTGGCTGGTGCCCAGGGACAGCCCCGGCATCAGCATCATCGACACCTGGGACCACCTCGGCATGCGCGCCACCTGCAGCCATGAAGTGGTGTTCGACAACGTGCTGGTGCCGCTGGACCACGCGGTCAGCGTCAGCCCCTGGAGCGCACCGCAGGCGGAACTGGACGGTGACGGGTTCCTGTGGATGTCGGTACTGCTCTCATCGGTGTACGACGCCGTGGCCCAGGCCGCGCGCGACTGGCTGGTGGACTGGCTGGAACAACGCAAGCCGTCCAACCTCGGCGCCGCGCTGTCGACCTTGCCGCGCTTTCAGGAGACCGTCGGGCATATCGACACCCTGCTGTTTGCCAACCGCAGCCTGCTGG
>NZ_JACARK010001514.1:0-1262 GCF_013386655.1 Pseudomonas sp. K5002
CAACGCCAGGTGGCGGTCAATGGGCCTTGTTCCAGGCGTGCGCGTTGGCCGGCGCTCAGGGGCAATGCATAGCCATCGGCACGCTGCTCGGCCACTGCATGGCTAGCGTCGGCCCCCAGAACACGGGCGATATCGGCGATGGTGCGGTTCTCGAATAACTGCCGTGGCGTGAGCTTGAGCCCTTGCTGATTGGCCCGCGCGATGATTTGCAGGTTGAGGATTGAATCACCGCCGATGGCGAAGAAGTTGTCGTGCACACCCACCTGTTCCAGCTTGAGCACGTCCTGCCAGATCGCGGCCAGCAGCGTTTCCACTTCATTGCGCGGGGCGACGTGGGTGGCGTTGTCATCGCGGCTGGTGGGTGGCAGCGGCAGGCGCTGTGCGTCGACCTTGCCGTTACGGGTCAGGGGCAATTCATCCAGGGTGATGAAGTGCGCCGGCACCATGTAGTCCGGCACGCGGTTGCCGAGATCGTTGCGCAGCTTGAGCGCTGACAGTGACTGGCTCGCCACCAGATAAGCGACCAGGCGCAGGCCGCCGTCCAGTTCAATCGCGCGCACCACCACCTGTTCGATCAGCGGTGACAGGCGTTTGATCTGTGCCTCGACTTCGCCCAGTTCCAGGCGGTTGCCACGAATCTTCACCTGGCTGTCGACTCGGCCAAGGAACGCCAGTTGGCCGTCCACCAGCCAACGCACGCGGTCACCCGTTCGGTACCAACGTTGGTGTTGGGCATCGTGGTGGAAGCGCTCGGCGCTGAGGTCGTCACGGTGCAGATAACCACGGGCGAGGGCGCCGCTGATCAGCAGCTCACCGCTCACCCCTGTCGCCACCTCACGACCCTGAACATCCACCACCTGCAATTGACGATTCGGCAGCGGTCGGCCCAAGGCAATACTGCGCTGGCCCGGCGTGAGTTGGGTGGCAATCGCACCGACCGTCGCTTCACTCGGCCCATAGTGGTTGAACACCCGCAGCCCCGGCGCCAGGCCGTTGACCTGCGCCAGCAGCGCCGGGCTCAGCGCGTCGCCGCCAAACACCAGCAACGCCTCTGGCAACAAACGCGCATCCGGCAGCGCTTGCAACAGACCGCTGAGGTGGCTCGGGGTAATTTTCAGCACGTCCACCGGGTGCTGGCTGAACAACTCCGCCAGGGCCAAGGGGCTGAAACCGCTCTCGTCATCCACCAGCAACAGGCTGCCACCGCTGCACAGCGCGCCGAACAGTTGAGTGTGGCCGAGGTCGGCGGCAACGCTCGACAG
>NZ_JACARK010001515.1:0-490 GCF_013386655.1 Pseudomonas sp. K5002
GAATGCCCGCTCCCACATTTGATTGCATTTCAACTGAAGGAACTCGGTCGAATGTGGGAGCGGGCTTGCTCGCGAAAGGGCCAGCAACAGCAACACAAAAACCAGGGACATCATCATGACCAGCACCGCCCACACCCAAGTCGTGCAAAAACAATTCGGCGAACAGGCCTCGGCCTACCTGAGCAGCGCAGTACATGCTCAAGGCACCGAGTTCGCGCTGCTCCAGGCCGAACTGGCCGGGCAGGGCGCTGCACGACTGCTGGACCTGGGTTGCGGCGCCGGTCACGTGAGTTTCAACGTGGCACCGTTGGTTAAAGAAGTGGTGGCGTACGACCTGTCCCAACAGATGCTTGACGTGGTCGCCGCCGCTGCCGTGGACCGTGGCCTGGACAACATCCGCACCGTGCACGGCGCCGCCGAGCGCCTGCAGTTTGCCGATGGCGACTTCGACTTCGTGTTCAGCCGCTACTCGGCGCACCCTTGGAGCGAC
>NZ_JACARK010001516.1:0-529 GCF_013386655.1 Pseudomonas sp. K5002
GCCCTGCTCGGCGAGGGTGTTGGCGGTGTGAGCTTCGCTGGCGGTTTGCTGCACATGCATCGCCACTTCGGCGATGGACGCAGCCATCTCGGTCATGGCGGCGGCGGTCATGTCGGTCTCGGCGCGCTGTTCCAGCAACGCCGATTCGGTGGTGCTCGACAACACGCTGGAATGGGCGGCTGCTTCGGCCATCTGGTTGGCCAGGTCGCTGAGGCGCGTCAGGGCGGTTTTAAGTCGCGCCTCTTCGCTGATCAGGATCATTTCGAGCTGCGCGGTCGGCCCCAGCGCGTCGCTGTAGGTCATGGCGCTGATGGGATCGGAAAAGGTATTGGGCGTGTTCTGCACAATCTGCTTGAGCTGTAGCCCCAAGCGTTGATGCCCCCAGACGCCCAGGCCGAGAAACAAGCCGACAGTCAACGCCTGGGCCCACAAACCCGGAACCCATTGGAAGGCGGCGACACTGGCAACGGCAGCGGCCAGTGGCAACGCCATGGCCCGGGATACAGACGCCACACGCCGCATCGGCGAG
>NZ_JACARK010001517.1:0-407 GCF_013386655.1 Pseudomonas sp. K5002
CATCACACAGGATCGGCGCGCCAGCGGCCAGGGCTTCGCGCCCGGCCTTGCCGGCACCTTCGGAAAATTGCAGGCCGTCGATGGCGTCGACCATGCCGCAGGCATGAATCACCCGCACCGCGAGTTTTTCCAGGTCGGCAGGGATGCGATCAAGCCGGGCTTCTGCGCGAATGATCGCGAAGGAGTTGCGATAGATCTCCTGACCGTCGCGGATGTAATCAATCATCGGTGTTGCTCCGTGGGTGAGCGCGCAACAAGGCGCCCGCCGCTTCAATAGAAAGAGTGCGCGCGTGCAGGCGGCCGAAACCGGGCAGGCCTGCGTCGCGAAAATAGAGGTCGTAGTGGCCGGGACTTACCGCCAGCAGGGTGACCGGCGCGGTGTGTGCGGCCGCGCTGGAACGCGGGCA
>NZ_JACARK010001518.1:0-752 GCF_013386655.1 Pseudomonas sp. K5002
CCTGGCGCAAAAGCTCGAGGCGGACTGGATCGTGGTGCACGTCACGGCAGCCCAGGGCCGCGGCGCCAAGCGTTATCTCACAGCAATGAAAACCCTGGCCCTGGCCAGCGAATTCGGCGCCGACACCGCTACGCTACCGGGCATGGACGTCGCCGAAGCACTGGCCGCCTGTGCCCGGGAACACAACGCCAATCGCCTGGTGCTCGGCCATCATCCGCGCCGGGCATGGCGGTTCTGGCATCAGTCGGTGAGCGACCGGATCAGCCGGCACCATCCGCAGATCGACCAGATCGTGATCGCCCATGGCATGTTGCCAGGCACTGTTCCTGCCATTGAAAAACCTACACCAGCGCCCGGCAGAACCCTGGCCTACCTCTGGTCCACACTCGCCTGTTTCACCGCCAGCGCCATCGCCGCGCTGCTGCTGCAGGTGTTCGACCTGGCCAACGTGGTGATGCTGTTCCTGCTCACGGTGGTGCTGGTGGCTCTGCGGTTTGGACGCGGCCCCGGCGTGTGGGCAGCGATGCTCGCGGTGCTGTGTTTCGACTTCTTTTTCGTCCAGCCGCGCTACTCGTTTACCGTCAACGACACCCAGTATTTCTTCACCTTCGCGCTGATGCTCGGCATCGCCCTGATCACCGGGCAACTCACCGCCCGCCTGCGCCACGAAGCGCGCACCGCCGCTGCCCGGGAACGCCGCGCTACTTCCCTGGCGCGTCTGGCCCGGGACCTGTCGGCCGCGTTGACCGTGG
>NZ_JACARK010001519.1:0-739 GCF_013386655.1 Pseudomonas sp. K5002
CCGTAGGCGGACACCTGCGGTACCACGGCCTGGCCCTGGAAGTCGGTCCATACCGGGCCGCTGGGCGTGGTGAGCTTGACCCCGGCCATATCGCCGACAGACACCAGCGCAAAGGTCTCGCGCACCGGATAAGGCGAGAAGGTCACGCCACCGCTGTGGGCCACCACCGCACCGCGCACACCGCCCTGGTAGCTGGAGCGCTCGGCGTCAGAGCGGCTGTAGTTCATGTCCAGTTGTGCATAGCGCGGCAGATAGGACACGCCGAGGGTGGATTCCACTTGTTGGTCGCGGCTGTCGTGCTCGGCACTGACCCGGTAACTGAGTTGATCGTTGACCTGCTCGTTCACCCCCAGGCCGATGCGATGCTCGCCACCGGAGTTGCGCACCCAGGAGCGCCCACGCCGGTTCTCACCCAGTGGCACGCTCAGGTTCAGGTACACCGCGTTCTCGTTATTCTGCCGGCCGCTGACCTGCCACTCGGCACTGGCCGACAGCGACACGCCGCGCACGCTGGTGCCCCATGAGGCCAGGGCACGGCTGCTGTTTTCGCCGTTGAACGTGGTGGTGCGCGACAGGCCGGCATTGAAGGCTCCCAGCCATGGATGGGCCCAGCCCAGGGCCAGGCTCTGCTGGTCGCGATAGCGGGTGAGGCGACCTTCGTCGTCCCGCGAATCGTAGTAGGCGGCGTCTTCCAGCTCCCGGTAGCCCATGGTGCGGTGGGAGGCGCCGGCGGTGATCG
>NZ_JACARK010001520.1:0-768 GCF_013386655.1 Pseudomonas sp. K5002
GTGCCGCCGATCACGATCAACGCCGCCGGGCCGTTGGCCAGGGCACCCAGGTGGCCGCCTTCGAGGTAGTTGCCGCCGATAATCGCGACAAACGCCATGATGATGCCAATCAGGCTCAATACATCCATCAGAGGCAAGCCTCCACCAGGTGCTTGCCGATGTCGTCCAGGCTGTAGACGGCGTCGGCCAGGTCGGCCTTGACGATGGCCATGGGCATGCCATAGATCACGCAGCTGGCTTCATCCTGGGCCCAGATCGCGCTGCCGCCCTGCTTGAGCAGGCGCGCGCCTTCACGGCCGTCGGCGCCCATGCCGGTCAACACCACCGCCAAAACTTTGTCGCCGTAGGATTTGGCCGCAGACCCGAAGGTGATATCCACACACGGCTTGTAGTTCAGGCGTTCGTCACCCGGCAGGATTTTGATCGCACCACGGCCATCGACCATCATCTGCTTGCCACCAGGGGCCAGCAGCGCCAGACCCGGACGCAGGATGTCGCCATCCTCGGCTTCCTTGACGCTGATGCGGCACAGCTTGTCCAGGCGCTCGGCGAACGCCTTGGTGAACGCGGCCGGCATGTGCTGGATCAACACGATCGGCGCCGGGAAGTTGGCCGGCAATTGGGTCAACACCCGCTGCAAGGCCACCGGGCCGCCGGTGGACGTACCGATGGCCACCAGCTTGTAGGCCTTGCGCTTGGGCGCAGGTGAATGCGCGGCGGGCGCAGCCGTACGCACCGGAGCGGCGGCCGGGCGCGCAACCGGTGCCG
>NZ_JACARK010000156.1:0-898 GCF_013386655.1 Pseudomonas sp. K5002
CGTCTCGGCCGGCTGGTTGTCGACGCGCATTCTGCCGGCACCCAGCGCGGTGATCGAAGCGGGTGTCAGCCTGGTGCGTAGCGGCGAAATCTGGACCCACCTGGCCATCAGCGGCTGGCGTGCGGGCCTGGGCTTTGTGATCGGCGGCAGCATCGGCCTGACCCTGGGGTTTATCACCGGCCTGTCGACCTGGGGTGAACGCCTGCTGGACAGCTCGGTGCAGATGATCCGCAACGTGCCGCACCTGGCGCTGATCCCGCTGGTGATCCTGTGGTTCGGCATCGACGAGACGGCGAAGATATTCCTGGTCGCCCTCGGCACGCTGTTCCCGATCTATCTCAATACTTACCACGGCATCCGCAACGTCGACCCGGCGCTGGTGGAAATGGCCCGCAGTTATGGCCTGTCCGGTTTCAGCCTGTTTCGCCAAGTGATTTTGCCGGGCGCCTTGCCTTCGATTCTGGTGGGCGTGCGCTTCGCGCTGGGCTTTATGTGGCTGACGTTGATCGTCGCGGAAACCATCTCCGCCAGTTCCGGTATCGGCTACCTGGCGATGAACGCCCGGGAATTCCTGCAGACCGACGTGGTGGTTCTGGCGATCGTGCTTTACGCGGTCCTCGGCAAGCTGGCAGACCTGGCGGCGCGAGGCCTGGAGCGAGTCTGGCTGCGCTGGCACCCGGCTTATCAAGTGAATAAAGGAGGTGCGGCATGACCGCTCAACAACCTCCACGCCTGCTGCGGGGCATTCCCCTGGCAGTGCGCAAGTTGCGCAAGGCTTTCGGTTCGCGGGAAGTGCTGAAGGAAATCGACCTGCATATTCCTGCCGGTCAATTCGTGGCGGTCGTGGGCCGCAGTGGCTGCGGCAAAAGTACCTTGCTGCGCCTGCTGGCCGGGCTGG
>NZ_JACARK010001521.1:0-695 GCF_013386655.1 Pseudomonas sp. K5002
CCCGCCGTGGCGGCGCCCGAGGTGCTGCTCAACTACAACGAAAGCCCCTACGGGCCCTCGCCGGCTGCGCGGCAGGCCATGCAGCGCGGTATTGCCGTTTCGGGGCGCTACCCGTACCCGGACATGTACGCGCTGGTCGAACAGTTTGCCAAACAGCAGGGCATTCTGGAGGAACAGGTGGCGGTGTTCGCCGGCTCCATGGCTGCGTTGCGCTACGCGGTGCTGGCGTTTACCAGCGAAACCCGCAGCCTGGTGATGGCCACGCCTTCCTACGAAGTACCGCGCCAGGCTGCCGAATCGCGAAAGGCCAGGGTGCACGAAGTCGATCTCACCGCCGATCACGCCCATGACCTTCCCGCCATGCTCACCGTTGACCGCCAGCCCGGCCTGATCTACCTCTGCAACCCGAACAATCCCACCGGCACCCTTACACCCGCCAAGGCCATCGAACAGGCACTGGCGCGCAAACCCCAGGGCAGCATTTTGCTGGTGGACGAGGCCTACATCGACTTCAGTGACGCACCCAGTTGTGTGGCGTGGGTCAAGGACCATGACGACTTGCTGGTGCTGCGCACGTTCTCGAAAATCTACGGCCTGGCCGGCGCACGCCTGGGGCTTGCGATCGGTCATCCGCAGCTGCTGGAACAACTGGCGGTGTTTGGCGGGGACAACGTGCCGGCGGCCGCCAGCCTGCT
>NZ_JACARK010001522.1:0-1102 GCF_013386655.1 Pseudomonas sp. K5002
TCGCCGGCAAACAGGCTGCGGCTGACTTCGCGCTTGTCGCGGCCCAGGGCGCAGATCACGCCGAGGGCATTGAGGTAGGCGGTCATCGGGTGGCCTCAAGCGGCGAGATGCGGTAGGTCAGGTGTTGCCCGATCACGTCCACGCGAAACACCAGGGAGGAGTGATAGGTGATTTTCCAGCGGGACGGCAGGGTGCGGATCAAGTCCATTTCCTGGGTGCCGGGGTACAGCTTGGAGACTTCATCCGCCGAGGTGAGGGCGAACAACAGCGCGGCAAACAATTCACGCGCCTGGGGATTGGGCGGCAGCAGACCGTCAGCCTGCCAGGCACCGTTGATCAATTTCTGTCGCGCCTGGGGAATGCCCAGCGGGTCCATCATCGACCAGCGAATCCCGCCGCCTTCGCGCTGCATCACCAGCAGCCAGTCCTGGCGTTGGCCATCCTGTTCGCGCTGCACATGCAGTTGCAACGGCAGGCTCAGCACCGGGGTTTTCGACGGCAACGGCGGCTGGCTGGCGCAGGCACTTAGCAGCAACAGGCAACCGATCAACAGCATTCGGATCATGTTTCAGCGCTCGCCAGAGGTTTGCGGGCAACCACGTTGACCAAGGTTTCTTCGCGCTGGCCGGCCGGTTTTGGCTGGCGCAGGCCCCAGCGCTCAAGCAGGCCGAAATCGGTGGCGCGGCTCCACCACAGGTACGGGTACGAGACGTTCTGCGGGCCGAACTCAAAGCCCTGCTCGTGAATCATCTCAAGGTACTCCTCGGCGCTTTTCTGCACATGCATCGGGTGACGAAACAGCCAGCGGATTACCCAGGTGTCGATATAGGCCTCGGTGGATTCGGCAAACAGCAGGTAGCCGCCTGGCTTGAGCACCCGATAGAACTCTTTCAGGGCGCGATGCTGTTCCACCAGATGATGGAAGGTCTGGTGACAGAACAGCACGTCGACACTGGCGTCGGCCACGTCGAGGGTCGCGCAGTCGCTGCCGATCAACTCGATGGCGATGCCCTGGCGCGCGGCTTCGGCGCGGCTCAGGTCGAGGCTGTGGGGGTCGGCGTCGAGGCCGATCAGGCGTTCGGGGGCGAACACCTGCTGCAGG
>NZ_JACARK010001523.1:0-454 GCF_013386655.1 Pseudomonas sp. K5002
GGGGCGTCGTCGAAGGTCAGGCGCCAGCTGCCGGTGTCCTGCGGCTGCAATTGATAGCGGCCCTGCAACCCGGCGTTGTCGAGGGACTGGTGCAAGGCGGTTTCCAGGTCACTGCTGCGCGGGGCTGGGGCGACGCCTTGCAGCAGCACCTGCAAGGCCTCGGCCTGGCTGCGCAGTTTCGGGGTTTCGGCTTGCCAGTAGTCGATTTTCTTCAGCGGTGGCTGGATCAACAGCAACCAGGTCAGCAGGCCCGCCAGCACCAGGCCGGCACCCACCAACAGACGTTTTTCACGCATGGCCAGGCCGTTCCAGAACACCTGGGCCTGGCTGCGCAGAAGCTGCCAACGCTTATTCATCTTCGGCCTCATCGTCTGCATCGGCTTCAACGCGCTCGGTGAGCGGGCCGACTGTCCAGCCCTGGTCGTCGCGACTGGCGCTGAACCCGGCCTGGGCC
>NZ_JACARK010001524.1:0-1090 GCF_013386655.1 Pseudomonas sp. K5002
CGGCCAGTTGGCCCAGGTCGGCCGCCATGACGCGTTGATGGCCACGCCCGGCCGTTACCGCGAGTTGTTCCACGAGCGCGAAGCGATCAATCGCTGGCGCTTGCGCCCAGACCCTACCGTTCCCCAAAGGACCGTCCCCCATGACCGATAACCCATCACTGGCATGCGTTCATCCTGCACCCGGCGGCCTCGCACACAGCCCCGAGGCGCTGTGCGCCGGTGTCGCGCAGTTGCTCGACTATGCCCCCCAGGACCTGGAGCCCGATGCCTCGCTGATCGAGCAGGGCCTGGACTCGGTGAGCATGATGCGCCTGCCGGCCTTGCTCGCCCGCGAAGGTGTGCAGGTGAGCTTTGCCGAACTGATTGAGCAGCCGACCCTTGAGGCCTGGTGGTTGCTGATCGACCGCCGTCGCGGGCAGGCGACGCACCTCAAGCCCGTCGCCGCCGACAACGATTTCGCCCTCACACCGTTGCAGCAGGCTTATTGGTTTGGTCGCGACCCGGCCATGCCGCTGGGGGGCGTTGGCTGTCACCTGTATCAGGAGCTGGACGGGTATCAGGTCGACGCTCAACGCCTGGAAAGCGCGGTGATACGCCTGACTCACCGCCATCCCATGCTGCGCGCCTGTTTCCCGAACGCCACTTGCCAGCGCGTGCTGCCGACCAGCCCGTGGCCTGGGTTGACCGTGCATGAACGGCCGGATGAGTTGGCCTCGCGTGAGCGCCTGGCCCACCGCTGCCTGGATGTGCGCCAGGGCGAGGTGTTTGATGTGCAACTCAGCCGCTTGCCCGACGGCCGCAGCCGGGTGCACCTGAACATCGATTTGCTGGTGGCGGACGTCCTGAGTATCAGCGTACTGCTGCGGGATCTGGCGCTGATCTACAGCGGGCAAGAGGCGCAGCTGCCACGTCTGGAATGGGATTTTGCCCACTACCTGGGCGCCACCCGAACCAGCGATGCCGGCGCGCGGGACTACTGGCTGCAACGTCTGGATGACCTGCCCGACGGCCCGCAACTCCCCTTGGCACACGAGCCGCAATCCCTCGGCCCGCCGCGTTTTCGTCGCCTGGCGATGCGCCTCGGCCGCGC
>NZ_JACARK010001525.1:0-1208 GCF_013386655.1 Pseudomonas sp. K5002
CGTGCCGTCGCGTCGCCGGGCCAGGTAGCGGTGGGGGTACGCGGGCGCTTGCGCGAGCAGCGCTTCGCCGCCGTGATGCCGATGGCGGCGGTGCAGCGGCGCGTGGTGCCGGAAGACCTGCGCGGTGTGATCTCGCCAAGGGATTTGCCGGCGTTGCAGGCCCTCGCTCAGTTGCGACCGGTGCTGGCGGGAGAGAGTTGGGGCGTCACCGGCAGTGCGGGTTTCGAGTTGGCCAGCGGCGTCGAAGCGCTGCATGCCAAGAGCGATCTGGATTTGATTCTGCGCACGCCCGAGCGCCTTGATCGCAGCGATGCAGAGGACCTGCTGGCGATACTGGATACGGCGGTGTGCGCCGTGGACCTGCAACTGCAAACGCCGTTTGGCGCGGTCGCGTTACGTGAATGGGCCGGTGGTTCGCGTCGCGTGCTGCTGAAGAACGCCAGCGGCGCGCAGTTGGTGCTCGATCCTTGGCAGGCCGTGGCATGAGTAGCCTCCTGGCATTCCCGGGGCAGGGCGCCCAGCGTCCCGGCATGCTCCAGCAATTGCCGCGTGCGGTGCTGGACGAAGCCAGTGCTGCCCTCAATGAGGATGTGCTTACCCTGGATTCTGCCGAAGCGCTGGCCTCGACCCGTGCCGTGCAGCTCTGCCTGTTGATTGTCGGTGTGGCCAGTGCGCGTTTGCTGGAACACACCCCCGATTACGTCGCCGGCCTGTCCATTGGTGCCTATCCGGCCGCCGTGATCGCCGGCTCGCTGGACTTTGCCGACGCGTTGAAACTCGTCAGCCTGCGCGGCGAATTGATGCAACACGCGTATCCCCACGGCTACGGCATGACCGCCCTTATCGGCCCGGACCTGTCCACCGTCGAAGCCTTGCTTGCTCAGGTCCACAGCCCGCGAACCCCGGTTTACCTGGCCAATATCAATGCCGACAACCAGACGGTCATCGCCGGCAGCGATGAGGCCATGAAGGCGGTCGCCAATCTGGTGCGCGGCAACGGCGTCGCCAAACGCCTGGCCGTCAGCGTGCCGTCTCATTGCGTACTGCTGGAAAAACCCGCCGAGGCCCTGGCCGAAGCATTCGCCCAAGTGACACTGAAACCGCCGAGCATCACCTACCTGAGCAGCACCCGCGCCCGGCCGATCCACAACAGCGAACACCTGCGCGACGACCTCGCCTTCAACATGTGCCGCATCGTCGACTGGCGC
>NZ_JACARK010001526.1:0-367 GCF_013386655.1 Pseudomonas sp. K5002
TTTACCGCGAGGTCCAGGTCCGACTGTTCCCGCAGGATTGCGCTGATGTTGTTGTCATCCAGGGTCGCCCACACGCCGTCGCTGAGCAGCAGGAAACACTCGCCTGCCCGCAACTCGCCGTCGAGGAAATCCAGCACCAGATGCTGATCCAGGCCCATGGCGCGCTTGAGCACATGCTGCATGCCCGGTTGCTCCCACACATGCTCCTGGCTCAGGCGCTGCAACTGGCCATCGAGCCAGCGATACACCCGGCAATCACCCACATGAGCCAGGGTAAAACGCTGGCCGCGAAACACCAGGGCGCTGAGGGTGGTCAGCAACGGCTGGCCGCCGCCGTTGGCTTGCAGCCAGCGATTCTGGGCCACCA
>NZ_JACARK010001527.1:0-1117 GCF_013386655.1 Pseudomonas sp. K5002
GACCACCGCCGGGCCCATTTGCTCGGCCGGGAACAGCTTCAGCACGTCGGCGCCTTCGGCCAGCGCGGCAAACGCTTCGGTGGGCGTGGCTACACCCGGCGACAGATACAGGCCCGCGGCCTTGGCGGCTCGCAGCACCTTGGCATCGCTATGGGGCATGACGATCACCTGGCCGCCGGCGGCTTTGACTTGATCGACCTGTTCCGGG
Source organism: Pseudomonas sp. K5002 (assembly GCF_013386655.1). NCBI lineage: Bacteria > Pseudomonadati > Pseudomonadota > Gammaproteobacteria > Pseudomonadales > Pseudomonadaceae > Pseudomonas > Pseudomonas sp. K5002. The sequence goes on from NZ_JACARK010001527.1 coordinate 209, forward strand.
GTCAGCACGGTGCCGGCGCCGATCAGGCAATCGGCGGGCAGGCTGTCCCGCAGGATGCGGATGCTGGAATAAGGATCCGGCGAGTTAAGCGGCACTTCGATCACCCTGAAGCCCGCCGTGTACAACACCTCGCCGATCGCCAGCGCCTCCTCCGGTCGCAGGCCGCGCAGGATCGCGATCAAACCGTTGTGTGTCAGTGCTTGCTTGAGCATGTCTGGCCTCTCGTCAGGTTGCAGGCAGCAGCCCCGCCGCCATGGCCAGCTGCCAAAGGCCACGCTCGGTAGCCTCCTGCGCCAGGGTCACGTGGGGGAAGCCACAGAGTTGGAGTGCACGCTGGTAGCGGGTGCAGAGTTGGGGTGTGCCGACCAGGACGATGTCGCGCTGCTGGCTGGACTTGCGAGTGCGCAGGCCGGCCAGTTCGTGGCCGATCAACAGCCCGGACAGATAGTCCGGTTGCTCGTCAGGCGCCAGCTCGCCGGTCAATCCCAGGGAGCGTGCGCTGAACAAGTTCGACAACAGCCCCGTTTGGCCGTCTGCCGACAGCGCAACCTGAACACCGCGATCAAAAGCGGCCACCTGAAACTGTTCGGAAGGGCGCTGGGTGCGCCCCAGAATGCTGTGTTGACTGAGCACGGCGAACAACTCGCCGGTCATGAAAGTATCGAAGTGAGTGATGCAGCCTTCCACCACCTCCACCCACTTGGAATGGCTGCCCGGCAGGCCGATCAATACGTCGCGCCCGGTATGGGCAGCCAGGCTTTGCAGCACGCCGAGCACCTGGGTTTCTTCACCGCGCATCACATTGGGCAACGCGCCGCGTTGAATCACGCCGGGCACGATGTGCACCGCTGCGCCCCGCAGGCTGCGCACCACATGCAGCGCCTGGCCGAGGGTAGAGACGTCGGCCGG
>NZ_JACARK010001528.1:0-1032 GCF_013386655.1 Pseudomonas sp. K5002
GAGGAGTTCCTGCGGGCCAGCGACCTGATGGGCGTGCAGCGTCACCTCAAGGTGATCGGCATCTTTGCGCGCATCTGCCACCGCGATGGCAAGCCGCGCTACCTGGCGGACGTGCCGCGCTTCTTCGCTTATATAGAGGCGGTGCTCGCGGACCGGCCAGAGTTGAGCGAACTGGGTGAATTGCTGGCGAGCCTGCGCGTCGAGGCGGTGGTATGAAGGCCATGATCCTGGCCGCCGGCAAAGGTGAGCGGATGCGCCCACTGACCTTGCACACGCCCAAGCCGCTGATCCAGGCCGGCGGCAAGCGCCTGATCGAGTACCACCTCGAGGCGCTGGCGAAAGCGGGCTTTACCGAGATCGTCATCAACCATGCGTGGCTTGGCCAGCAGATCGAAGGCTATCTGGGCGATGGCTCGCAGTACGGCGTACGCATCCAGTACTCGGCCGAAGGCGAGCCGCTGGAGACCGGCGGCGGGATCTTCAAGGCCTTGCCGCTGCTGGGGGACGAACCGTTCCTGGTGGTCAATGGCGACATCTGGACCGACTACGACTTCGCCAGCCTCCACCAGCCACTGGATGGGCTGGCCCACCTGGTGATGGTCGACAACCCGCCGCACCATCCGTCCGGCGGTGATTTCTACCTGAAGGACGGCGCGCTTCATGATGCCGCCGCCGGTGCCGATAACCTGACCTTCAGTGGCATTTCCGTACTCCACCCCCAGCTGTTCGCGGGTTGCAGTGCGGGTGCCTTCAAGCTGGCGCCGCTGTTGCGTGACGCCATGGCGAAAGGGTTGGTGACGGGGGAACACATGAACGGACGCTGGATCGATGTCGGGACGCTGGAGCGTCTGGCGCAAGTCGAAACCCTGCTGACAGCGGGGCACTAGGATGTTGTGGCCAGGGACTCTGATCGGAGCCGGGGCGGGCTTTGCCATTGCCAGCATTCCGGGGGCCATGTTGGGCGCACTGCTGGGCCAGGCGCTGGACCGGCGCCTGGAACTGCAAAGCTGGGCCCAGTTACGCGAGCGCCTT
>NZ_JACARK010001529.1:0-447 GCF_013386655.1 Pseudomonas sp. K5002
TTACCCGCACTTCCCCCCAGCGCCCCAGTGCCAGGCTGCCGGGCATCTGCCGTCGCACGCGCGGGGACGGCCGGCGGCGCAGGCGGCTGGCATCCAGCAGGGCCAGCAGCAACAGGGCCAGCAGCAGGCCCCACGTCACTGAGTGCAGGGCGTCTGGCACCTTGACCTGTAGCGCCACCAGTGCGCCGAGCAGGATACTCAGGCCCAGCAGTACACCGAGCCAGGTCAACAGCAGGCGGGTTGGTCTCATGGGCGTCTCATTGGCGTGGCGCCGGGACTTGGTCCAGCAATTGCCGGAGCACCTGGTCGACTTCCAACCCGTCGATATCCAGCTCCGGGGCAATACGCACCCGATGGCGCAACACTGCCAGGGCGCAGCCCTTGATGTCGTCCGGGGTCACGAACTCGCCCCCGCGCAGCAAGGCCCGCGCCCGTGCACCGCGAACC
>NZ_JACARK010001530.1:0-974 GCF_013386655.1 Pseudomonas sp. K5002
CGGCCAGCCGTTGACCAGCAGGCGGCCGGCCTTGCGTTCCAGGGTCGGCAGCAGCGCGCGGGCAGTTGCCAGGTCGTCGTCATCCAGATGCAGGGTTGCGGTCAGTTGGCCCTCCAGGTGTTCGCTGACCTGGCGGACCTCATCGACGTTGGCACATTGCACGATCAATGACGTGGCGCCGAATATCTCGGCTTGCAGGCTGTGATTGGCGAGAAAGTCCCGGGCCTGGGTCACGAACAAATGGGCCTGTCCCTGGTTCGGCCCTTCTGCCGGCAGACCGGTACCTGCGAGCTGAGCATGCCGGGTCAGGGCGCTGACGCCGTCTTCGTAAGCCTTGAAGATCCCCGGTGTCAGCATGGTCTGGGCAGTGCTGTATCGAAGCAGGTTGGCAGCCGTGCCGACGAAGTGGTCCAGCGCTTGCCCTGCAACGGCAATCACCAGCCCGGGGTTGGTGCAGAACTGGCCGGCACCCTGGGTCAGGGACGCGACAAAACCTTGTGCCAATGCTTCACCGCGTGCGCTCAACGCAGCGGGAAACAGGTAGACCGGATTGATCGAGCTCATCTCTGCATACACCGGGATCGGCTCGGGGCGCGCCTGGGCCGCCTGGCACAAGGCAATACCGCCGCTGCGCGAGCCGGTGAAACCCACGGCCTTGATGCGCGGATCGCAGACCAGCGCGATACCGACCTCGCGGCCCGAGCCATACAACAGCGAAAACACACCCTCAGGCAGGCCACATTGCTGAACGGCCCGGGCCACCGCGCGGCCCACCAGTTCGCTGGTGCCAGGATGCGCGCCGTGTGCCTTCACGATCACCGGGCAACCGGCCGCCAGTGCCGACGCGGTATCACCGCCCGCCACCGAGAATGCCAACGGAAAATTGCTCGCGCCGAACACGGCCACCGGCCCCAGCGGTACGTGGCGTTGACGCAGGTCCGAGCGAGGCAGCGGCTGGCGGTCCGGTTGTGCAG
>NZ_JACARK010000157.1:0-4395 GCF_013386655.1 Pseudomonas sp. K5002
CACGCCTGGGCAACACCTTGCGCCTGGCGGCACTGGCGGCGTTGGTCTCGGTGCCCCTGGCGCTGGTGCTGGGGATGCTCGCCGCGCTGTACCGCAACAGCTGGTTCGACCGCCTGCTCAACACCTCGGCCCTGAGTGCGGTGTCGTTCCCGGAGTTCTTCGTCGCCTACCTGCTGATCCTGGTGTTTTCGGTCAAGCTGGGCTGGTTTCCCAGCCTGTCCAACCTGGCGCCGGATGCCTCATTCGCCACCATTCTCGAACGTTCGGTGTTGCCGGTGGCCACCCTGAGCCTGGTGGTGATCGCGCAGATGATGCGCATGACCCGCGCCTCGCTGATCAACCTGCTGGCCAGCCCGTATATCGAAATGGCCCGGCTCAAGGGCATCAGCCAGTCGCGGATTATCTGGCGCCACGCACTGCCCAATGCCCTGGCGCCGATCGTCAACGTGATCGCGCTCAACCTCGCGTACCTGGTGGTGGGCGTAGTGGTGGTGGAGGTGGTGTTTGTCTACCCGGGCCTCGGCCAGTTGCTGGTGGACTCGGTGTCCAAGCGCGATATCCCGGTGGTGCAGGCGTGCAGCCTGATCTTTGCCGCCACCTACATCCTGCTCAATACCGGCGCCGATGTGCTGTCCATCGCCACCAACCCACGCCTGATGCATCCCAAGGGGTAGACCATGAGCCTTCTCACACAACTGGCCCGGGCGCCATTGAGCGCGAAGTTCGGCCTGCTGGTCATCGTGCTGTACGTGCTGGTGGCGTTATTTGCGCCGGTGCTCGCACCTTACGGGGAAACCCAGGTGGTGGGTGACGGGTTTGCGCCCTGGAGCGGCCAATTCCTGCTGGGCACCGATAACCTCGGGCGGGACATGTTCAGCCGCCTGGTGTATGGCGCGCGCAACACCCTGGGCATCGCTTTTTTGACCACGGTGGTGGCGTTTTTGCTGGGCGGTTTGAGCGGCTTGATAGCCGCGATCAAGGGCGGCTGGGTCGACCAGGGATTGTCGCGGGTGGTGGATATCCTGATGGCGATCCCGCAACTGATCTTCGCCTTGCTGATCCTCAGCGTGGTGGGCACCAATGCCACCTCGCTGGTGCTGGTGATTGCACTGCTGGATTCGACCCGGGTGTTTCGCCTGTCCCGGGCCGTGGCGATGACCGTGGTGGTGCAGGACTTCGTCGAAGCCGCCCGGCTGCGTGGGGAAGGGCTGTGGTGGCTGGTCACCCGCGAAGTGCTGCCCAATGCCGCCGCGCCATTGATTGCCGAGTTCGGCCTGCGGTTCTGTTTCGTGTTCCTGTTTATCAGCGCGCTGTCGTTCCTTGGCCTGGGCATTCAACCGCCCACCGCCGATTGGGGCAGCATGGTCCGCGACAATGCGGTGCTGATTACCTTCGGCGACATCAGCCCGTTGCTGCCGGCCCTGGCGGTGGCGTTGATCACCGTCAGCGTGAATTTTGTCGTCGACTGGATGCTGCATAAATCCAGCGGCCTGAAGGAGTGTTGAGGATGGACAAGCCACTGCTGGAAATCCGCAACCTGCAGATTGAAGGGCATTACGAAGACGCCTGGCATCCGTTGATCAAGGGTATCGACCTGACGTTGCAACGGGGTGAGGTACTGGGGCTGATTGGTGAGTCTGGCGCGGGTAAATCAACCCTGGGCCTGGCGGCCATGGGCTTTGCCCGCGACGGTTGTCGCATCACCGGTGGCTCGGTGTGCTTTGACGGCATTCAACTGTTGCAGGCCAAACCCGAAGCCTTGCGCAAGCTTCGAGGACTGCGGATTGCCTACGTGGCGCAAAGCGCTGCCGCGTCGTTCAACCCGGCCCACCGGCTGATTGACCAGCATGTGGAAACCGCCGTGATCAACGGTGGCATCAGCCGCGCCCAGGCTGAACGCGAGGCGGTGGAGTTGTACCGCGTGCTGCGCCTGCCCAATCCGGAAACCATCGGCCAGCGTTATCCGCATCAGGTCTCCGGCGGGCAACTGCAACGGGTGATGACCGCCATGGCGATGGCCTGTCACCCGGACCTGATCATCTTCGACGAACCCACCACCGCCCTCGACGTCACCACCCAGATCGAAGTGCTGGCGGCGATTCGCGATGCGGTGAAAACCTTCGGCAGTGCCGCGCTGTATATCAGCCATGACCTGGCGGTGGTCGCGCAGATGGCCGACCGCATCATGGTGCTGCGCCACGGCAAGCTGGTGGAGGAGGCCGAGACCCGCGCCATGCTCAGCGCCCCGCAGCAGGACTACACCAAATCCCTGTGGGCGGTGCGCAGCTTTCGCACCGAACCCAAGGCCTGTCCCCAGCAGCAGATGCCGTTGCTGGAAGTGCGTCAGGTGTGCGCCAGCTACGGGCATCAGCCGGTGCTGCATGACGTGTCGATGAGCTTGCATCGCGGCCAGACGTTGGCGGTGATCGGTGAGTCCGGCAGCGGCAAAAGCTCCACCGCACGCTTGATTACCGGGTTGCTGCCGGCTACGGCGGGGCAGGTGCTGTATGACGGTGAAGCGTTACCGGCGGACTTTCGTCGGCGCAGCAAGGAGCAGTTGCGACGGATCCAGATGATCTACCAGATCCCCGATACCGCGCTGAACCCGCGCCAGCGCATCGTCGACATCATTGGCCGGCCACTGACCTTCTACCTCGGCCTCAAGGGCAAGGCCATGCGCGCCCGAGTCGCCGAGTTGCTGGAGATGATCGAGCTGGACCCGGCCACCTTCATGGAGCGTCAGCCCCGTGAGCTGTCCGGCGGCCAGAAGCAACGTATCTGCATCGCTCGCGCCCTGGCGGCCGACCCACAATTGATCATCTGCGACGAAGTGACCTCGGCCCTGGATCAGTTAGTGGCCGAGGGCGTGCTGAAACTGCTCAACCGCATTCAGCAGCAGTTGGGCGTGGGCTACCTGTTTATCACCCATGACGTGGCCACGGTGCGCGCCATTGCCGACGAAGTGGTGGTGATGCAGCGGGGCAGGGTGGTGGACCAGGGCAGCCGCAGCGCGATCTTCACCCCGCCGTATCAGGACTACACCGGCCTGCTGTTTTCATCGGAGCCGGAAATGGACCCCGACTGGCTCGACCATTTGCTGGCCGAACGGGCCGCGCTTACTTCTTGAGGAGTTTTTATGAATGTGTTGATTGTCCATGCCCATCCCGAGCCGCAGTCGTTTACCGCGGCCTTGCGTGACCAGGCCACGGCTACCCTGCAAGCGCAGGGGCATGAGGTGCAGGTCAGTGATTTGTACGCGATGCACTGGAATCCCGTAGCCAGCGCCTCGGACTTCACCTCGCGGGAGAACCCCGACTACCTGGTGTATGCCCTGGAGCAGCGCCTGGGGGTGAAAAGCCAATCCATCGCGGCGGATATCCGGCAGGAGTTGGACAAGCTGCTGTGGGCCGATCTGCTGATCCTCAACTTCCCGATCTTCTGGTTCTCGGCGCCCGCGATGCTCAAGGGCTGGATTGACCGGGTGCTGGTGTCGGGCGTGTGCTACGGCGGCAAGCGGTTTTATGATCAGGGCGGGCTCGCCGGCAAGAAAGCGCTGGTCACGGTCACCCTTGGCGGGCGCGAGCATATGTTTGGCGAGGGTGCGATTCACGGGCCGTTGGAGGACATGCTGCGGCCGATCCTGCGTGGCACGCTGGCGTATGTCGGGTTTGAGGTGCTGGAGCCGTTTGTGGCGTGGCATGTGCCGTATATCAGCGCCGAGGCCCGGCAGACTTTCCTGCACAGTTACCAGCAGCGATTGGAAGGGCTGGCGGATGACCAGCCGTTGGTGTTTCCGAAGCTCGAGCAGTTTGATGAGGCGCTGTACCCACTTTAGTCAAGTGAATGAAGATCCAGTGTGGGAGCGGGCTTGCTCGCGAAAGCGGTGCGCCAGTTGATGCATGTGCTGGCTGAACCACCGCATTCGCGAGCAAGCCCGCTCCCACATTTGATCTTCATTGTCAGGCGCGATTGTGTACCCGCAACCGCTCGGCAGCGCTGCGCAGCAGCTGTTCCGTGCCGTCCCAGCCCAGGCAGCCATCGGTGATCGACACGCCGTATTTCATCGACGGGCTCAATGGTTGGCAGCCTTCAAACAGGTGGCTTTCGATCATCATGCCGATCAGCGAGGTGTCGCCCTGCAGGCGCTGTTCCAGCACGTCGTTGAACACCGCCGGTTGGCGCAGCGGGTCTTTGCCGCTGTTGGCGTGGCTGCAGTCGACCATGATCCGCGGCGCGACTTTGCTCTTGGCAAGGTCGGCGTGAACCTGGGCCACGCTCTGGCGATCGTAGTTCGGCCCACGATGGCCGCCGCGCAACACGAGGTGAGTGTCGGGGTTGCCCGGGGTCTGGATGATCGCCGGATGGCCCTGGCTGTCGACACCGAAGTGACGGTGC
>NZ_JACARK010001531.1:0-1103 GCF_013386655.1 Pseudomonas sp. K5002
ATGCGCGGGTCGGCGATGGCTTTGGACACGCCGTCCTGGGTGACGTTGATCACTTCGAACAGGCCATCGGCAAAGCCGGCGCGCTGGAAGGCTTGTTTCATCAGGTACGCGCTGCCCATCACGTTAGGCGCGTGCTTGAGCACGTAGGTGTTGCCGCTGAGCATGGTTGGCACCGCGCCGCGCAGCACTTGCCACACCGGGAAGTTCCACGGCATTACAGCGAGGATCGGGCCCAGCGGGCGGTATTCGATCTGGGCGGTGCCGTTGTCCACCAGGGTGGCTTCCGGGGCCAGCATGGCCGGGCCGTGGGCGGCGTACCACTCGGCGAGTTGCGCGCATTTTTCGATTTCGCCACGGGCCTGGGCGATCGGTTTGCCCATTTCCAGGGTGATCATCTGGGCCATTTCTTCGGCCTGGTCGCGCAGGGTGCTGGCCAGGGCCAGCAGTAATTCGGCGCGCTGGGCGACGGGGGTATTGCGCCCGTTGCGGAAGGCGTTGATCGAGCGGGTGAGTGCGGCATCCAGCTGCGCCTCGGTTTCGTACGGGTAGCTGGCGACCGTTTCACCGCTGGCGGGGTTGATCGACAACGCGTGGGTCTGGGAGGAAATGGAGTTCATGGCACCGTCCTGCGCAGTGAATGGGATGGAGGCCAGCGTACGGGGCTGTATCTTTTTCGGAAACTGAATAATATTAAGCAATACGTTCACGTTTGGAGAATGATTTGGATCTGGTCCAGCTGGAAATTTTCAAAGCCGTTGCCGAGCAAGGCAGCATCAGCGCTGCCGCGCAATTGATCCATCGCGTGCCGTCGAACCTGACCACGCGGATCAAGCAATTGGAGCAGGACCTGGGCGTGGACCTGTTTATTCGCGAGAAGAGCCGGCTGCGGTTATCGCCGGCCGGGTGGAATTTCCTCGGGTATGCGCGGCGGATTCTCGACCTGGTGCAAGAGGCCCGGGCGACGGTGGCGGGGGAGGAGCCCCAGGGCGCGTTTGCGTTGGGCTCGCTGGAGAGTACGGCGGCGGTGCGCATCCCGGCATTGCTCGCGGCGTATAACCAGAAGCACGCCAAGGTCGAGCTGGACCTGACCACCGGGCCGTCCG
>NZ_JACARK010001532.1:0-414 GCF_013386655.1 Pseudomonas sp. K5002
ATCGCCCTGCACATCCTGCAAGCCAAACGGCAGCGTCGGCTCGTGGATATCGCCAAGCATCTCGCGGAAGAACCCTTCATGCTCCTGCTCGCTGACACCCAGTCGCGCCTGCGCCACGTAATTGCGATAAGGCATCGGCGCGGCCTGCGGTGCGGGGTGCCCCAGCAGGTAGCCCTGCATTTCCCGCAGCACCACGTCGAACGCGGTGTGGTCCAGGACGATGTGGTGATACAGCAGCACCGCCACCACCCGCTGATTGGCCGGGTCGTTGGCGTACATCAGGCGGATCAGCGGCGCCTGAGCGATGTCCAGCCGGTAGCGCCGGGCGTCGAAACGCTGATGCAGGCCGGCCAGCACATCACCGTCCAGATGCAGCGCTTCGACCGTCAATCGAGCCTTGCGCCACACCACTTG
>NZ_JACARK010001533.1:0-481 GCF_013386655.1 Pseudomonas sp. K5002
CGCCACACCACTTGCACCGGCTGCGCCAAGCCTTCCCAGACCACACCGGTACGCAGGATGTCGTGGCGGTCGATCACCTGCTGCAAGGCCTGGGCGAAGCTGTCCAGGCGCGCCTGGGTATCGAATGCCATGTGCGATTGCAGCAGGTACGGATCGCCCTGCTCCGCCGTGATGTAGTGGTAAAGAATGCCTTCCTGTAACGGTGCCAGCGGGTAAATATCCTGCACATTGGCGGCGCCACCCGGCACGCTGGCGACGATCTGGTCGATCATCGGCTGATCCAGCTCCACCAATGGCAGCATCGAGGGCGTGATGCGCGGGCTATCGGCGGCGATGGCATTCACCGGCACCACCACTTCCCGGCCACTGCCCACTGCCGCTGCCAATGCCGCCAGCGTCGGCTGGCTGAACAGCACCCGCACATCGGCGCTGAGGCCGGCCTGGCGCATGCGCTCGATCAGGCTTACCGCCAGCAAGGAAT
>NZ_JACARK010001534.1:0-353 GCF_013386655.1 Pseudomonas sp. K5002
CCAACGCCGGCCCGGTGATGGCTGCGGGTGCCGGTGCCCTTGGCGTGGAGTTGGGCGGTGCAGCGATTTATCACGGCGAGCTGCACCAGCGCCCGCCACTGGGCGAAGGCCCGCCGGCGGATGCGGATTCCATCGAGCGTGGCTGGCAACTGGTGCAGCGCGGCGTGTGGCTGTGGTTGCTGATCCTGTGTGTGGGGGCTGAGTTTTATGCTTGAGCACGGTGGCCGCTTGCGCAAGGCGGCGATGCAGTACGGCATTCCAGAAGCAGACTGGCTGGACCTGTCCAGCGGCCTGGCGCCGTGGCCGTTCCCGATTCCGGACATCCCTCTGCGGGCCTGGGCGCGCCTGCCTGA
>NZ_JACARK010001535.1:0-345 GCF_013386655.1 Pseudomonas sp. K5002
CAGCGCGATGTCCGGGAAGCGCGCGAACCAGTCGCGCGCCACGGTCGGCGGCAGCGCTTCCCCCGTGGGCAGCACCCAGCGCAGGTCGGGTAACTGCAAGTCGCACGGGCTTAGCGCGAGCAGGGTGCGCATCAGGCTTGGGACGATTTCCAGCACGTTGAGCCGTTCGCTGGCGAGCACTTGCAGCAGGCGTTGCGGGTCGTGGGCCACTTCATCCGGCAAGATATGCACGGTGGCGCCCAGGACCGGTGCGGCGAGGAATTGCCACACGGAAATATCGAAGGCCACCGAAGCCGTCTGTGGAATGCGGTCGTTGGCGCTGAGCCCCAGGGCCGGGACTTTACC
>NZ_JACARK010001535.1:394-632 GCF_013386655.1 Pseudomonas sp. K5002
GATCATCACGCCCTTGGGCATACCGGTCGAGCCCGAGGTAAACAGCACGTAGGCCAGGCTGGCCGGGCCGCCGGCCAGCGCCAGTGGTGTGTCGTTGGGTGAGTTCCAGGCAGCCTCGGCGAACAGTGCCGTGGGCGCGTGGTCGAGGCCGCTGAGCAGTTGATCGAGCAGGCCACTGCAACCTTCACTCGCCACCAGCAGCGGGGCGCGGGAGAGGTTGAGGATCTCGCGCAGGCGC
>NZ_JACARK010001536.1:0-561 GCF_013386655.1 Pseudomonas sp. K5002
GGCCAGCCGCAGACCCGGGCGCTGATCGAGCGTATCCGCGAGCACGTCAAGGCCGGCAAGCCATTGTCGGCAGCGCTGGAAGAGGAGGGCAGCCAGTTTTCGCCGCTGTACCTGAGCATGGTGCGTGCCGGTGAGGCGGGCGGTGCGCTGGAGAACACCCTGCGCCAACTCAGTGACTACCTGGAACGCAGCCAGTTATTGAGAGGCGAGGTGATCAACGCGCTGATCTATCCCGCCTTCCTGGTGGTGGGCGTGCTCGGTTCCCTGGCGCTGTTGCTGGCTTACGTGGTGCCGCAGTTCGTGCCGATCTTCAAGGATCTGGGCGTGCCGATTCCGTTGATCACCGAAGTGATCCTGGGCCTTGGCCAGTTCCTCGGCGCCTATGGCCTGGCGGTACTCGCCGGGTTGATCGTGACGGTCTGGGCCCTGGCGGCACGCCTGCGCAACCCACGACACCGCGAGCAGTACGACCGGTGCGTGCTGGGTATCCGCGTTATCGGCCCGCTGTTGCAGCGGGTCGAAGCCGCACGCCTGGCACGCACCCTCGGCACCTTGCTGAGC
>NZ_JACARK010001537.1:0-259 GCF_013386655.1 Pseudomonas sp. K5002
CGACGCCGCTGTTCAGCGCGTTGCTCAACTACCGCCATAGCGCTGGCGGCGCGAGCGCCGAAGCGGTCTCGGCCTGGCAGGGTATTCAAGCGTTGCGCTCCGAGGAACGCACCAACTACCCGTTGACCCTGAGCGTCGACGACCTGGGCGAAGGCTTCAGCCTGAGCCTGTTGGCCTGCGCCCAGGTTGATCCGCAGCGGGTGTGCGCTTATCTGCAAACTGCCCTGGAGAATTTGGTACAGGCGCTGGAACAGGTACC
>NZ_JACARK010001537.1:289-678 GCF_013386655.1 Pseudomonas sp. K5002
CCCTTGAATCGCTTGTCGGTGCTGCCCGAGGCGGAGCAGCGGCATCTGCTGGAGCAGTTCAACGCGACAGCCACCGACTTCCCCCAAGGCACCACCCTGCATGGGCGTATCGAGGCCCAGACCCTGCTGACCCCGGACGCGGTGGCCGCGGTGTATCAAGGCCGCCAGCTGACCTACGCCGAGTTGAATCAACAAGCCAACCTGCTGGCCCATCACCTGCTGGCGCTGGGGGTAAAACCCGACGATCGCGTGGCCATCGTTGCCCGGCGCGGGCTGGACACCCTGGCCGGGTTGCTGGCGATCCTCAAGTCCGGCGCCTGCTATGTACCGGTGGACCCGTCGCACCCGGCCGAGCGCCTGAGCTACCTGCTCAGTGACAGCGCCCCGGT
>NZ_JACARK010001538.1:0-713 GCF_013386655.1 Pseudomonas sp. K5002
GCCTGGCGGAGCTGGCTGCGGCCGGCCGCCTGCGCAGCGAGATCGTGCTGGTGCCGATCGCCAACCCGACCGGCCTGGAACAGGTGTTGATGGACATCCCCCTGGGCCGCTATGAGCTGGAAAGCGGGCAGAACTTCAACCGCCTGTTTGTCGACCTGTCCGACGAGGTTGGCAACCAGGTCGACGGCCTGCTGGGAGATGATCCTGCGCACAACGTCGAACTGATCCGCGATGCGCTGACCATGGCCCTGGCGGCGCAAACGCCCGTCACACAACTGGAATCCCAACGCCTGGTGCTGCAACGCCTGGCGTGTGATGCCGACATGGTGCTGGACCTGCACTGCGACTTCGAAGCCGTTGCACACCTGTACACCACCCCCGAGGCGTGGCCGCAGGTGGAGCCGCTGGCGCGCTATATCGGTTCGGAAGCCAGCCTGTTGGCTACCGATTCCGGTGGGCAGTCGTTCGATGAGTGTTTCACGCTGGTGTGGTGGCAATTGCAACAACGGTTTGGCGAGCGCTTCCCGATTCCGATGGGCAGCTTTTCGGTGACCGTCGAGTTGCGCGGCCAGGGCGACGTCAACCACGGCCTGGCCAGCCTCGACTGCCAGGCGATCATCGATTACCTGATTCACTTCGGCGCAATCAGCGGCGAGCCGGCACCGCTACCGGAATTGCCCTACCCCGCCACACCGCTGGCGGGCGTCGAGCCG
>NZ_JACARK010000158.1:0-2673 GCF_013386655.1 Pseudomonas sp. K5002
AGCCGGTGTCCATCGGCCAGGCCCGGGTGTGCGCCCGGGACATCGTGGTGGCCGACGCCAATGGCGTGGTGATCGTGCCGCGCGAGCGCGCCCATGAAGTGGCAGCCTGTGCACGCTCGATTGAAGCGGTGGAAGCGCGTATCCGGGCGCTGCTCGATGAAGGCAAATCCCTGCGTGAAGCACGGGCGGCGCTGGGTTATCACACCCTGCAACGCAAGGGCTGAAAGGTCCTTCAGTTGGCCGGTCGCAACAGCTGCATCTGCTGGCGATAGTCATCCGTCACCTGCCGCGCCTGACCGCTGCTGGTGATCACCCTCGGCGTGATCAGCACGATCAGTTCGGTGCGATCCCTGGACTTGCTGGTGTTGCCAAACAACCAGCGCAGCCCGGGGATTTTCCCCAGGTACGGCACGGCGCTGACGCTCTCGGCGTTGTCCTGCTTGATCAGCCCGCCGAGCAACACGGTCTGGCCGCTTTGCACCGCCACCTGGGTCGACACCGAACGTGTGGAGATGCGCGGGTTGTTGGGCGTGTCACTGCTGTTGGTGGTTTGGTTCTCGGCGTCGCTGACCTGTTGCTGGATGTCCATGTACACCAGGCCGCCCGGGTTGATGCGCGGCACCACGTCGAGGATCACCCCGGTCTGCACGTATTCGACGCTGCTCAAGGTGCTGTCGGCGTTGCCGGTGTTGACCGTGGTCTGGCTGATGGGGATGTTGTCACCCACCTGGATCTGCGCCGGCTGGTTGTTCATCACCACCAGCGACGGCGCCGACAGCACCTGGGTGCGGCCGTTGGTTTCCAGGGCGTGCAAGGCCACTTGCAGGTTGGAGCTGACGAAGGAATAGAACAGCGAATCCGCGCCCAATCCCGCACCGCCACCCAGGGCGCCCTGGCTGCCAGGGGTATTGGCTACCGTGGTGCTGGTGGAGTTGCCCGCCAGGCGGCCCAGGTACCATTGCACCCCTAGGTCCAGTTCGCCGGTGAGTTTGACTTCGAGGATGCGCGTCTCGATCTGCACTTGCAGCGGCGGGTTGTCGAGGCGCTTGATCGCCGATTCGATCTCCTTCCACTGCACCGGTCGGGTGCGTACCAGCAACTGGTTACTGCTTTTTTGCGCGGTGATCCGGGTGCCGGCGTCGAGGCTTTTGGCAGCGCCCGGCTCTGCATTTTCACCGTCTTCGCTGGCGGCCGGGGCCTGGTCCTCATCGTCACTGACGGGCGGGCTATTGCTGCTGTTGTTCAAGCCACCCGAGGTGCCGCCGCTGGTGTTGAGTGACGACAAGGTCGCCGTGCGCAGCCCCGGCGCCACCTGGGCCGGCGCATCGTCCTTGATCGCGCCGGTGCCGTAGATCTGCCGCAGGTATTTGGCGAGGTCCGTGGCCTTCATGTTGCGCACGTCGTAGACGTACATCTGCGGCTCGTTGCCGCCGCCTTCATCGATGGTGTGAATCCAGTCGCCAACTTCACTGAGGTACTGCGGCTGGGACGAGATCGCCACCACCGAATTGGTCCGCTCGATGGGCAGGAAGCGCACCATGCCCGCCAGGGGCATGCCGCTGTCGGGGCCAAACATTTTTTGCAGCTCGGGCATCAACTCTGCGACCGAAGCCCGTTGCAAACCGAACACCCCCACCGACATCCCCTTGAGCCAATCGACGTCGAAGGTGTCGATGGTGTCCTGATAGTTGGCCAACTCATCCGGCGTACCGGCCAGGCTCAGCACGTTGCGTGCCGGGTCCGCCAGCAGGAATGCGTTTTCCCGGGCGAACGGCTTGAGCAGTTTCTGCATTTCCGTGGCCGAGATATAGCGCAGCGGAAACAGCCGTGCGGAGAGTCCGCTGGAGGGTTGCGACACGCTCATTTCCGGCACCAGCTTGCCCGCCACCGCCTGGTTGGCGGGCAGAATCACGTAGCGCTGGCCCTGGCGGATCATCGCGTTATCGGTCCAGGACAACAGGGTTTCGAGGATCGATAGCGCCTGTTTCTTGTTCACCGGCTTTGAGGTGGAGAAGCTTACGTTGCCTTTCACACCCTGGGCGATGCTGTAGTTCTCGTGCAGCAGGTCGCCCATGACGCTGTTGATCACCGCCTCAATCGGCTGGTCGGCGAAGTTGAACACGATGTCGCCGCTGGCTTCATCCTTGACCGCCGGCGCCGCTGCGGGCTGGCGCACGAACTGCTGGTTACCGCGAATCAACTGGCGCTGGGGCGGCGTAGGCACCTGGGGTTGGCGGCTGTCGGCCGCAGGCGACTCGCTGGCCGGGTCCACGGGCGGCCGTTGCGAACCGGTGCCCTGCATCGCCTCGTGAAGCAAGGCATCGTCCGGGTCGAGGTGATCGGGGAATGACCCACAGCCGCCCAAGGCGACGGCGGTGGCCAGGCAAAACACGCTGGTGCGCAAGGCGCTAGGGGAAGTATCGATCAAGGGGCGGGCTCGTGAGGAAGGGAAATCGGTGGTGTGGTGGACGGCGGCGGCAAACGCGGAACGCTGAGGCTCAGGGTTTGCGTGCGGCCATCCAGCACAAAACGGGCGTGCAGCGGTGTCAGGTGTTCCAGGCGCCAGCCGTTGGGCAGAGTCTGGCCTTGGTGGACCCTGAGCGGCGGGCACTCGTCACGCTTGAGCAGCGCGACGCGCAGGTCGCCGTCGAGCAGCACGCCGGTCAGCTTCAG
>NZ_JACARK010001539.1:0-752 GCF_013386655.1 Pseudomonas sp. K5002
CTGATGGGCGCCCCCGTGGGAGATGAACACGGCGTTGCCCGGCGTCAGTTCGTACTGCGTGCCGTCCTCGGTACGCCGGGTGACGCCGCCGGCGGCGACAAGGTGGAAGTACGCATGCCCGGGTTTGGCCGCAAAGCCCAGGCCAAACGCCGGCCCGGCCTGGATACGGCGGTACTCGACGCCCCGCAGGCGCATGCCGCGCAACAGCTCGTTGATGAGGTCAGAGGACACGTCGAACGGTTCTGGAGGCATCATTTTCGGGGTTTCGGTAAAGGATTCAAGATTTTGCATCATAGATCATCCTGCCCTGCGTACCTAGACTGGCGGTCGCGATAACTTTTGGAGGGTGACCAGTGATGAGCAGTTGTGTGTGTGACGCCGTAACCGGTGCAGATGCAGCGCCCGCGACACCGGCCTGGATGGCGGTGTTTTCGTTGGCGATGGGCGTGTTCGGATTACTCACGGCGGAGTACCTGCCGGCCAGTTTGTTGACGCCGATGGCGGCCGAACTCGGCGTCTCGGAAGCCTTGGCAGGGCAGGCGGTGACAGTCACGGCGGTGGTGGCGTTGTTCGCCGGGTTGCTGGTACCGGGCCTGACCCGCGGGATCGACCGGCGCGTGGTGCTGTTGTGCTTCAGCGCACTGATGATCTGCTCCAACCTGCTGGTGGCGGTCTCGTCGAGCCTCACGGTGTTGCTGCTGATGCGCGTCCTGCTGGGCATCGCCCTGGGTGGCTTCTGGAGCATGGCGGCG
>NZ_JACARK010001540.1:0-489 GCF_013386655.1 Pseudomonas sp. K5002
CTTGAGGGCCACGCCACGGGTGCTGCGGCAGAACAGGGCGGCCCAGTCGGCGGCGCGCAGGCCGTCTTCCAGGTGGCCGAAATTGATTTCGAACTGGCCGGGGCCGAGTTCGGCGGTGATCACCGTGATGTCGATGCCCTGGGCCTTGGCCGTCTCGACCATATCGTCCAACACCGGCGCAAAGCGTGACAGGCGCTCGATGTGCAAGTTGGGCTGGTCGTCCGCGTCATCACTCAGCGGGTCGCGGGCAAATTGCGGCAGGCCGTCGCTGAGCTTTTTGTCGAACAGGTAGAACTCCAGCTCGAACGCGACCACCGGGTGAATGCCTTTGCGCTGCAGGCGTTCCAGCACCTTGGCCAGTACTTCCCGGGGTTCGAATTCGATGGGCGCTTCGGTGCTGTCGGAGGTAATCAACATCTGCCCCAGCGGCTGCGCCTCCCAGCTCACCGGCTTGAGGGTGCCGGGCACCAGGCGGCGGTTGGCGTCCGG
>NZ_JACARK010001541.1:0-389 GCF_013386655.1 Pseudomonas sp. K5002
GCTGGCCGCCCGCGCCAGCCTTGCGGATACGCAACTGGTGCCGGCGCGCAAGGCGCTCAATACCCGGTTGCGGGATGAGACGGTGGCCTGGCTAAAAAACCGCGGATTCACCTGCACGGCGTCTCACAGCAACTGCTTCATGATTGATGTGCGCCGTCCGGCGGAACAGGTCATCGAGCGGCTGGGCGAGCAGGGCGTGAAGATAGGGCGCGTGTGGCAAAACTGGCCGCAGTGGGTGCGGGTCACCGTGGGCAACGCTGATGAGATGCAGCGGTTTCGCGAGGTGTTTGCGGCTCAAGTCGTAGGCTGAATTCGCTGCGACGCAGGTCAAATGTGGGAGCGGGCTTGCTCGCGAAAGCGGAGTGTCAGTCAATGCATACGTGACTGAC
>NZ_JACARK010001542.1:0-499 GCF_013386655.1 Pseudomonas sp. K5002
CGCGCAAGGCCCTGCACGGCGCCCTGGTCTCACGCATCAAGATCATGGCCCAACTCGATATCGCCGAAAAACGCCTGCCCCAGGACGGCCGCATCGCCCTGCGCGTGGCCGGTCGCCCCATCGATATCCGCGTCTCCACCGTGCCCACCGGCCATGGCGAGCGCGTAGTGATGCGCCTGCTGGACAAACAAGCCGGCCGCCTGCAGCTGGAAACCCTCGGCATGGACCCCGCCGTCCTGGCCAAACTCGACACCCTGATCCGCCAACCCCACGGCATCGTGCTGGTCACCGGCCCCACCGGCAGCGGCAAGACCACCAGCCTCTACGCCGCCCTGGCCCGGCTGGATGCGAGCACCAGCAATATCCTGACCGTCGAAGACCCGGTGGAATACGACCTGCCGGGCATCAGCCAGATCCAGGTCAACGCCAAGATCGACATGACCTTCGCCCTGGCCCTGCGGGCAATCCTGCGCCAGGATCCGGACATCATCATGATCGG
>NZ_JACARK010001543.1:0-770 GCF_013386655.1 Pseudomonas sp. K5002
TGCGATGCGGTGGTCGCGACGGTATCGAGTTGCCCCTTGTTGACGGCATCGCTTGGTGCAACACCGGCCGCCAGGTTACCGATGCGTGCCGGCTCATTGCGATCCGCGCCACGACCCGCGGTATAAGCGCCGCTGGCCTCGTCCCACACAACGCTATCGTCACGCAGGGCCCGGACGCCCTCACCCAAGGCGCCGAGTGCTGCGCCCTGGCGGTTCACGGCGGCGTTGACCGTGCCGACATTGTGGTCCAAAGCCGTTAGGGCAGCGCCCACGTTGTCATGGAGTTGAGGAGCGGGCTGGATGCTGCCATCGGCATTGATCTGACTGATGGCATAGGCCGGCGCCGTCGGCTGGCCATCGCTACCCACGATGGAACCTCCTCCCAGAGCCTTCGCAACGAACTCACTGGCTACACCTGCGGCGCTTCGGATAGCCGCGTCAATGCGCTGGACAACCGTCTGGCCGTCGTCTAGGCCCTTGAGCTGGCCGGTGGCGATATCGGCGGTGGCCTTGGCCGCATCAGCGGTGTGTTGGGCGGCGACCGCCCCTTTCTGGGCATTGCTTGCAGCGTCCAAAGCGTTGTCGGCGCTGGCCTGTGACGTTGTCGCGGCCTGCAGAGCATCGTTTGCCGAGCGACCAGCGGCGTCCGCCGTGCTCTGGGCCTTGTCCGCCACATTGCGTGCAGACGTGGCCGAAGCCAGGGCGGTATCGGCGGAGCTCTGCGCGGTTTCAGCGGTTTTCTGCGCGCCGGAAGCCGAGCTCAATGCCGT
>NZ_JACARK010001544.1:0-335 GCF_013386655.1 Pseudomonas sp. K5002
GGGCCAGGCGCAGTTGCACCAGGTAGGCATGGGGTGGCAGGCCGAAGGCGCTCTTGAAGGCGCGGGTAAGGCGAAAGCGATCGACGCCGCAGGCCAGCGCCAGTTCATCCATGCCCACATCTTGCTGCAGGTGCGCATGCAGGTATTCCCGGGCCTTGTGCGCCACCCGTGGCAGGCGAGGGTCTTCATGGTAGCGGGTGCGCCAGTGCAGTTGCGCAGTGAGGCGTTCGAGCAGTTGGTCCATCGCCTGTTGCCGCACGATGCGCAGCTCACCTCCGTGCAAGGTCTGGAAGGCCCGGCTGGTGGCCAGGGCC
Source organism: Pseudomonas sp. K5002 (assembly GCF_013386655.1). Taxonomy (NCBI): domain Bacteria; kingdom Pseudomonadati; phylum Pseudomonadota; class Gammaproteobacteria; order Pseudomonadales; family Pseudomonadaceae; genus Pseudomonas; species Pseudomonas sp. K5002. Next base: position 315 of record NZ_JACARK010001544.1, read on the forward strand.
AGGCGCGGGTCGCTGGCCAGG
>NZ_JACARK010001545.1:0-498 GCF_013386655.1 Pseudomonas sp. K5002
GGCGGCGCCTCGGCGGCCTTGCGCCGGTTGGTGGACGAAGCGCGCAACGCCCATGCCGAGCACGATGAGCGGCGCCAGGCGAAGGAGTCCAGCTATCGTTTCATGAGCGCCATCGGCGGCGACCTGCCAGGTTTTGAAGAAGCCTCGCGGGCGTTGTTTGCCCAGGACGGCGCGGAATTTTCCAACAGGATCGCGCACTGGCCGGTGGATGTGAAGTTGTACCTGGCCTGGTTGTCACGCAACGCTTTCCCTGCCTAATTGCATTGAGATCCGAACCTCATGGAAGTCACCCAGCAACGACCGTTGTGGCAGATCTACCTGATCTTTCTGGCACCCATGGTGCTGTCCAATTTCCTCCAGAGCTTTTCCGGCACGCTGAACGGGATCTATGTCGGGCAGATGCTCGGCACCCAGGCGTTGGCGGCGGTGTCGGGGATGTTCCCCATCGTGTTTTTCTTTATCGCCCTGGTGATCGGCCTGGGGGCGGGCGCTTCGGTG
>NZ_JACARK010001546.1:0-882 GCF_013386655.1 Pseudomonas sp. K5002
TGTTGCGGCCATTGCGCGGGTTGCCCGGTGTCGAGCAACTCGAGGCGGCCGCCAGTGCCGTCGGCCAACTGACCACGCCATTTCGCGACCGCGAAGTGCTGGCGGCGTACCTCCACCAACACGGCCATCATGAGGCGGCCGAGCGGCGTATCCGGCAGCAGCCGGCCACCTACCGCTCGGTTGCACAAGGGCCTGAGCTGGCGCAACTGCTGTTGATCCTCGAAGCATTCCCCCGCTTTATCCGCGCCTCCCAACGGCAGAAATTGCTCAAGGGCCTGCGCACGCGCATTGAAAAACGCCTGGCCAAGCAATGGAAGAAGCTCGGCGAAGCGCTGCACGACCCCAACCACGACCGTCATCGCCTGCGCCTGTTGATCAAGCGCGTGCGTTATGCGGCCGAGGCTTATCCCGAGCTGAACAAGCTACCGCCCAAAGCCATATCGCGTCTCAAGGCGGCCCAGGGCGCCCTGGGTGATTGGCACGATTGCTGGCAATGGCTGGCGCAAGCCGGGCACGAGCCCGATTTGCAGGCGTGCGTGCCTGGTTGGCACCGCACCATGGCCGAGGCGGAAGGGCAGGCGGATCGGGTTTTGGATAAGTTGAACGCCGACTGCTTCGCTTGACCCTGCGACCTATCTGTCCGGGATTTTGGCCGGAATAGGCGCTGCATGGTGTAGGCCGGCTGGTTAAGATCCCTCAACTCCTTTTTCAAGTTGAGACCGCCATGCGCTTTAGTGATTTGCTCGACGCTGCCCGCAGCCACCCGTTGGACGTTTCGATCCCGGCCGAATGGGCCCAGGGCCGCGCCAGCTTTGGCGGGCTGGTTGCGGCGTTGGAGTACGAGGCCTTGCGGGCGAAAGTCCCGGCGGATCGCCCGTTGCG
>NZ_JACARK010001547.1:0-689 GCF_013386655.1 Pseudomonas sp. K5002
ATGCCAGGCCGGTCCTGGCCCGGAACGCCCCCAACGCCAGGTGCCTGGACACGCAATTGGCCGGCAGCGCCCGGGCCGCCTGCAGCGGCAACACACCCACACCCAGCCCGGCCGAGACCAGCGCCAGCATGGTGGTGAACTCGCCGAGTTCGGAGGCGATCTCCAGCGGCACGCCCATCGCCTGCACGAATTCATCGTAGAAACCCGGTGCATAACGCCGGGCCAGGATGAACACCGGCACCTTGAGCAAGTCCGTCGGCTGAATGGTTTCCTGGGTCGCCAACGGATGCTCGCCGGGCAAGGCGACCACGAAGCTTTCCTGCAGCACCTCAAGGGTCTGCACGCCGGGATAGGCCGCCGGCAAACGCATCAGGCCGAAATCCAGCTGGCCGTTTTTCAACGCAGCCGCCTGATCCGGGCCGGGCATGTCCTTGAGCTCCAGTTCAATTCGCGGGTAGCGCTGGTGCACCGCACGAATCAACCCCGGCAGCAATTGCGGCAATACCGACGAGACAAATCCCAGGCGCACCCGGCCGATCTCCCCGCGGTTCGAAGCCCGGGCGGCATCGGCGGCGCGGGCAGCCTGGTGCAGGGTGGCGAGGGCTTCCGGCAGAAACACCCGCCCGGCTTCCGTCAGTGTGACCGAGTGCCGGTTGCGGTCGAGCAGGCGCACGCCCAGGCCGCTTTCG
>NZ_JACARK010000159.1:0-6851 GCF_013386655.1 Pseudomonas sp. K5002
CCGCCATCGTTGCCAGTGCCGACATCCCTGCCCGCTTCACCTGGCCTGCGGCTAATCCGCGCGCCCCGCCCGCCTTCGCCTGATACCTGCGCTTTTCTGATTGGCCCACGCGGCTGCCTCCCCCGGGAGTGCGGACGGCACTGGGTTGTTTTCAAGCCAAGTTTTTCAGGATTCAACCATGAAACATTTACCCCTTTTGGCGGGCCTGTTCGGCTGCCTGCCTGTCAGCACCTGGGCGATTGAGCTGGCAACGACCACCATTGAAGGCGAGCAAACCGGTGATGCCGGCCTGGCGCTGGATCAGTCCAGTGGCATGGCCTCGCGCCTGGGGCTGAGCGTGCGGGAAACCCCGGCGTCCATCAGCATTGCCAACCGCAATGACATCGAGCGCCGAGGCGCCAAGACCTTCCAGGACGCGGCCAATACCCTGCCCGGGGTCAACGCCAGCGCGCCGCCGGGGTTTGGCGGTTTCATTTCCTATCGAGGGTTTACCAGCAGCCAGATTACCCAGATGTTCAATGGCGTCGCGGTGTCCGGCGGCCTGGCTCGCCCCGTGGATGCGTGGATTTATGACCGGGTCGAACTGGTGGGCGGGCCCTCCTCGCTGATCAACGGCGCCGGCTCCGTCGGTGGTTCGCTGAACTACGTGACCAAGCTGGCCACCCGTGAGGAACAGGCCGCCGAAGGTCAGCTCACCTATGGCAGCTACGACACTGCCGGAATGGCCTTCGGCCTGAACCACGCCCTGACCGAGCCGGGCGCCGAGGTCCAGCATTACGCGCGCCTGGACGTAAGCCGCAACACCAACCACACCTATATCGATCGCCAGCAGCGCGCTGCCTGGAGCGTCGCGTTTTCCCTGCTGAGTGATTTCACCCCGAACCTGTCCCACACCCTGGCCCTGGAATATCAGGACGAACACGAGGACAGCCCCTACTGGGGCACACCGGTGCTCAACCCGAAGTCGGGCGAGTTGAAGATCGACAAACACAACCGCTTCAACAACTACAACGTGGCCGACGGTCGTTATGAGCAACGCACGATCTGGGTGCGCTCGATCATCGACTACCGGATCAATGACAGCACCACGCTGAAAAATACCCTCTATCACCTCGACAGCCAGCGCGACTATCGCAACCTGGAAACCTACCAGTACAACGCTGATAACAGCGCAGTGAATCGCTCGACGGCCTATCAGGTACGGCACCAGGGTGAGCAGAACGGCAACCAGTTCGAGCTGCGCCATGACGACACGTTCTTCGGCTTGAGCACCACGTGGTCGGGCGGCTTCGAGTACAAGGTCAACAGCACCACCAACAATCCGTTGAATGTGGCAGGCAACAGTACGGTGGACCCGAACAACTATGATCCCGGGCATTTCTATGACATCCCGGGCACCAAGCCCGGTTTCGATCCGGACAAGACCAACGCCGTCACCACCAAGGCATTGTTCCTCGAGAACCGCCTGGGCCTGACCGACAAGCTGTCGTTGCTCACCGGCCTGCGCTACGACGCGATTGACCTTGAAGTCACCAACCACCGGGATATCACCGCCAGCAATCCGCGGCATGTCAAACGCAGTTGGGAGCCGGTGACCGGGCGGATTGGCCTGACGTATCAGTTCATCCCGCAAGCCAATGTCTACGTGCAATACAGCACCGCTGCCGAACAGCCGAGCAGCACCACCCAGGTGTTCGATGTGTCCACCGGCAAGCAATGGGAAGTGGGCAGCAAGTTCGATTACATGGACGGTCGCGGCTCCGCCACGGTGGCCGCCTACCGGATCGAGCGCAAGGACTTCGCCGTCACCGACCCGCTGGACCCGACCAATAGCATTCCGGTGGGCGCGCAGACGTCCAAGGGTATCGAGCTGGCCAGTTCGTTGCGGGTCACGCCCAAGCTATTGCTGGAGGGCAACTACGCCTGGGTCGATGCCGAATACGAGGACTTCAACGAGAAAACCGCCAGCGGTGCCGTGGTGTCGCGCAAGGGCAATACGCCGACCAATGTGCCCAGGCAGGTGGGTAATCTGTGGCTGACCTATGACTTTGCGGAGGATTGGCAGGGAGGTGTGGATGCGCGGTATGTGGCGTCGGTGTATGCCGATAACGCCAACACCCTGACGGTGCCGGCGTATACCTTGTTCGGGACGTTTTTGACTTACAAGGTGGATCAACACACCTCCGTGACGGGCCGGGTGCGCAACCTGACCAATGAGGTGTACGCCGAGTTTGCCCATGTGTCGCCGGCGTATTACCTGGGGTCGCCGAGGACGTTTGAGCTGGCGGTGCAGACGAAGTTCTAAAGCCCAGCAAGTTTCAAGGCAAGAATGAGGTCAGTGTGGGAGCGGGCTTGCTCGCGAAAGCGGTGAGTCAGTCAATACAAATGTTGGCTGAAAAACCGCTTTCGCGAGCAAGCCCGCTCGCACATTTTTGATCGCAATCGGGCTGTTATATCGGTGTTACTTCAGGCTGGCTTCGACCTTCTGCGCCACATCCTCAGTCAGCCACGCCTTCCAGACTTCCGGATGATCCTTGAGGAATGCCTGGGCGACTTCTCGCGGCTGGCTGTGCTTCTCGCTCATTTCGGCCAGCGCCTTGTTCAGCGGCTCGATCGGAAAGTCGACCTTGGCAAAGAACTCGGCGATCTGCGGATGCTCCTTCTGGAACGGCGTGGACACACCGATGCTCAGCTTGGAGGCCAGGGAACGTGTAGGTTTCGGGTCAGGATTGTCTGCATCGGTCAGCGTCTTCCACGCCTCGGCATCAAATGGCGGCTCTTCCAGCTGGATCAGCTTGTAGCGCCCCATCAACGGTGTAGGCGACCAGTAATAGAACAGCACCGGCTTGCCCCGGCGGATCGAGGAAGCAATCTCGGCATCCAGCGCAGCACCCGAACCACTGCGGAAATTCACATAGCTGTCGTCAAGCCCGTAGGCCTTGAGCTTTTGCTTGTTGACCACTTCCGAGGTCCAGCCAATCGGGCTGTTGAGGAAACGGCCCTTGCTCGGTGCTTCCGGGTCCTTGAACACGTCCTTGTAGCGCGCCAGATCCTTCACGCTGCGCAGGTCCGGCGCGAGGGGCTTGATGCCTTTGGCCGGGTCGCCCTTGACCACGTACTCGGGCACCCACCAGCCTTCAGTGGCGCCCTTGACGATATCCCCAAGGCCCACCACTTTGCCTTCGGCCTCGGCCTTGACCCACACCGGGCTGCGGCCGGCCCACTCTTCGCCGATCACCTGGATGTCGTTTTTCGCCAGGGCGGTTTCCAGGGTGATGGTGGTGCCGGGCAAGGTGTCGGTGGGCAAGTCATAGCCCTTTTCGACAATCACCCGCAGCACCTCGGTGATCAGGCTGCCGCTTTCCCAGTTCAGGTCGGCAAAATGAATCGGCGCCTGGGCCGCTGATACCGGCAGCGACGCCACCGACAGACTCAGGGTCGTCAGTGAGGCTGCCAACAGTGCTCGAATTCCTTTCATGCTTTGCACCTCATGCCTTACAGCAATCGCGAATGGCTTTGCTGTAACACCGCGAAGCCTCTGAATACTTAAGTCAACTCAACTGTAGTAGAGGTTCCGGGGAACATGGCAGGTTGCCGGTTTTTACGCAGGATTGTTCAGCCGCTGCAACTCGCGGCGCACCATGCTGGCGAATTCGGCGGGCTTGAGTTCATACAGTTGGCCGGCGACCCAGCTCAACCAGGCGCCCTGCAACTCGGCCTTGCGGGCAAACAATTGAGCCGCCGTGGCTTGGGCATCGAGCAGGTGCTGCTCGTGGAACTGCGCCCTACCCTGGCTCATTACTCGCTGGCCTTGAAGGTCACGAGTTCACCCTTGCGCCATTTGGCGGCCTTGCCGGTGACGGCCTTCAGGGTCTTGGTCAGGCCTTCTACCAACTGCTCATTGGCGGCAAACACCAGCATCACGCTGTGGCCTTCCTTGAACACGATGCCCTGGCCTTCGGCCGAGGACACAAAGGCGTAATCGCCCAGGCCATACACCGTCAACTTGATATCGCGAAACTTCAGTTCGAACTTGCCGCCTTCGCGGCTGGGCAATACAGCGGCCCGGAAATGATCACCGACCTTGAGTTCCAGGCGCGGCTTGTCGTCCACCACCAATGCCGCTTCGGTATCGATCTCGGCGATGTAGATACCTTCAGGTGTCTGCTCAGTGACGTAGACGAAACGGGATTGAAACTGCTTGACCAACTTTGCGCGCAAATCACCCAGCACGAATAACGCGTGCATATCCAGATTACTGACTGCCAAGGAAACGCCCTCACATCAAAAGGGTGCTGTCCGCCCAAGCGGGCAGCACAAAAAAACGGCCGGAAACGGCACGATCACACAACAAATCCACTGATAAAAACTGAAGAAGATCACGCTGCCAGGCCATGAGACTAGTACAGGCGTGCCCGACGCACCTTACGCAGGTCGCCAGGCGTTGCAGGAAATCACAGGTTTAACGACCAGAGAATACTGGCCGACCCACTTCAGACAATAACCCTTTAAAAAATGCAGTTTCCGACATCCAACACAGAAACTAATGCTTTGGATGGAACCGGACGCCGGACACTGACGACAATACTAAAACAGCAACACGGGTCAAAACCACTCGAAATACTGCAAGCGGGTACGCAATGTCGATCGACAGGAGCTGATTATGCAACGACCTCAACCGATTGCCACACCTTCGAACACAGGTTCATCTTTTATCGATGACGGGCAATTCTACTCCCTATACACCCACGACAGTTGCCTGCATTCGGCGCTCTATCGGGTAGTCCCCGCCGGGAGAAACTTTTTCCATATCCTTGAAGTGCCCAGTGGGCGGATCAAAGGTTTTCGCAGCGGCCATAGCCAGGCCTGCGAACTGGCCCGACAGCTGGAAGCCATCCTGCAAGCGCCACACGGCTGAGGCGCGGCTGGCGTTTCGTCATCTGGTTGACTTTACTGCGCCGCCAGCGCGTAACAACTGCCATACTGGTCCGTCCATTGAGATTTGTGCCCTTGCGGTTCAGGTTTCATCAGCGCAATTACCTCCAAGGGAAGGCTATACGTGACGGAATTTGATATTGGCGAATTTTTCATCCATGGCGAAGCCAGGGAAGTAGACGGTGAGTTCCAGGCCGTGATTGTGATGCGGGCCAAGGCTCCCCTGACCACCGTGACGACTCACCAAGTAGAAAAGGACCGCTGGTTCAAAACCGTAGACGCTGCCAACACGGCTGCCAAGGAAGCCGCAAAAGCCCTTAAGGCCGCCGTTGATTCCGGCGCGCTGACCTCCTGATTACCCGGCGCGACAATCCGATCGAACTCTGTCCCGCAACAACCCTCCCATGCATACGATGATCAGCCCGCATGGAGAACGATATGGAAGCGCAGACCTACACCCTCGAAGACCTGTTTGAACAACTTGGAGAAGATTCGTCACCCGAAGGGATTGACGATTTTATCGGCAAACACACCCTGCCCAATGACGTAAAGCTGATTGACGCGGATTTCTGGTCACCGCAACAAGCCCAATTCCTTAAGGATGAACTGCGTGAAGACGCAGTCTGGGCAATTGCGGTCGATGAGCTGAACCAGCGCCTGCACCAGCAACCCTGAGCCTTCAATGCAGGCTGTCTGACTGCTCCAGGTGCAACAGCGCCTCCCAGGCAGCCCTGCACTCTTCAGCCTCATCGCGGCTGGCGAACGCCGTGCCGCGCTGCTCGCCATTGAGCAACACTACCCAACAGGCCTTTTGCCCCAGCGCACGCAGGGTGGGCGGTACGCCACTGCCAATCATCACAGCCACATCGACTTTGGTTTGCATGGAGCGCCTCCGGAAAATTAGTTAGCTGGCTAACAATGTTCGCCATGCTACGGTTTTCTTCCAGTTGGAAAAAGCTATCCCCGGAATAGCTCCCTTGCATTACCTGCAACAATCGCCCTCGTGGGTCAGCGGCCCTCAGGCCTGTAGCCCAGGCGCAAGCCACCCCAATGCCGGCCATTGACCGTGATCGGCACCGACAGATCGTGCATCAACTCACCGGTATCGCGAGTGTAGGTCTGCAACAACACCGCCTGCTGGTGGCTGCCGCAGCGGATTCCCGTGCGGTCTTCAAACTTGCGCTTGGTACGATTTTGTAACGCGTCCACTTGGGCATCGCCGGTCAACGCTTGGGAGAACACCTTGTTGTGGGTTGGCACATAACCCTGTGGCGTGCAGGCGATGGCGAATACCAGGCCCTCATGCCGGGGCAACAGAGCTTCCTGGATGGCCGGCAGCACCTGGTCGGTGTAGCCGTCAAAACGCGTGTGGTACTTGCTTGGCCGCGTGTTGGGAATGGCGGTATAGCTGCGGTCGAACAGGTCATCGAGGCTGATGCGGTTTTGCAGGACGTCGGCTTCAAACTGCGCGGCAATGCGGCTCGCGCCTTCGCGTGCCAGGTCATAGATGCGCTGGTGGTAGTCATCCAGGCCGACCTCGGCAAGGCGCTCGCTGATGGTTTCAGCCTGGCCTTCCATTTGTACGGCGGCGGCGGCCAACTGTTGGGTCTGCTGGTCGCTGACGGTCAAATCGCTGCGCATCTGCTCCACCGCATGGAACAAGCTGTCGAGTTGGGCGCGGTTGGTGTCGGTGCCCTGAGCGATTTCATTGACCTGGCCTTCGACATCCGCTGCCAGGCTGGCGATGCTGTCCAGTTGCTCGCCGGCGTGCTCCACCTGCTCTACACCGGATTGCAGATCCGCCGACAATTGCCGGATCTGCTCCACCACCTGGGCGGTCCGCTGCTGGATATCCGCCACCATCACCCCGACTTCATCGGTCGCCGTGGCGGTTCGCCCGGCCAGGCCACGCACCT
>NZ_JACARK010001548.1:0-604 GCF_013386655.1 Pseudomonas sp. K5002
TCGGCCGCAAACGGGTACACCGCGAACACCACCACGAACAGCGACACGCCGCCGTAGGTCAGCAGGGCGCACACCAGCACGATCACCAGCATCGCCTGGCGCGTGCCGAGCAACTGGATCGCGGCGGCGACGATGGAGCGCGAGAAGCCGGAGATTTCAATCAGCTTGCCGAACACCGCGCCGAGCAGGAATACCGGGAAATACAGCTTGAGGAAGCCGACCATTTTCTCCATGAACACCCCGGTGAACGCGGGAGCGACGGCGGAAGGGTCGGTGAGCAGCACAGCGCCGAGGGCGGCGATGGGGGCGAACAGGATGACGCTGTAGCCACGGTAGGCGGCCAGCATCAGCAGCGCCAGGGCGGCGAGGGCAATGATCACACTCATGGTGTGTCTCCATCTGATTGTTATTTTTGTGGGGGTGAGGCGGTGGGGAGGGGCTTTAGCGAGATGTGTGCCAAGTTATTAACTTATTGAAATATATAGATAAATTCTTGATCTGTGAGAGCGTTCTCAAGTTTTTTCCCGAATTTGAGACTGTTGGAGATCAAATGTGGGAGCGGGCTTGCTCGCGAATGCGGTGTATCAGGCAGTAATTCAGGCAC
>NZ_JACARK010001549.1:0-310 GCF_013386655.1 Pseudomonas sp. K5002
CGGGTTGCTGGTGAGCCAGGCGCTGACGCTGTTCACCACACCGGTCATATACTTGTACCTCGAGAAGTTTTTCCACAGACCCAAACCAGCTCCCCAGCTGGCAATCACACACTGAGGCTGAGGCCCCGTCCTGGAACAAAAGGCTCATGCGTGTACTGATTATTGAAGACGAAGAAAAAACCGCCGACTACCTGCACCGCGGCCTGACGGAGCAAGGCTATACCGTCGACGTCGCCCGTGAAGGCGTCGAAGGGTTGCACCTGGCCCTGGAGAACGATTACGCGGTCATCGTGCTCGACGTGATGCTGCC
>NZ_JACARK010001550.1:0-809 GCF_013386655.1 Pseudomonas sp. K5002
AGGGCGTGATGCCAAGGCCAGTGAAACGTTCTGGCGTGCGCAACTGCACGCGCTCGACGCGCCGACGCGCCTCGCCGAAAACCGTTTCGCCGCGCCGCAGCCGGCTGTCGAAACCAGCCATGCCAGCCTGTATCACTCACTGTCCCAACAGCAGACCCAGCGCCTGGGCGAATTCGCCCGCCAGCAAAAGGTCACCCTCAATACCGTGGTCCAGGCGGCCTGGTTGCTGCTCCTGCAACATTACACCGGGCATGACACGGTGGCCTTCGGCGCCACGGTGTCCGGACGCCCCGGCGAACTCAAAGGCGTCGAACAGCAGATAGGCCTGTTCATCAATACCTTGCCGGTGATTGCCAGCCCCCGGCCGGAACAATCGGTCACCAGCCTGCTGCAACAGCTTCAGGCCCGCAACGTTGCGTTGCGCGAGCATGAACACACGCCGCTGTTCGAGATTCAGCGCTGGGCCGGGCAGGGCGGTGAAGGCCTGTTCGACACGCTGCTGGTGTTCGAAAACTACCCGCTGGCCGAGGCCCTGCAAGCGCAGGCACCGTCAGGCTTGAGCTTCGGCACGGTGGGTAATCAGGAACAGACTAATTTCCCGTTGACCCTGGCCGTTAATCTCAATGAGACCCTGAGCCTGCACTTCACTTATGCCCATGCTGCGTTCCATACACATACAATCCAGCGCCTGGCTGAGCAGGTGGAGCACGTGCTCGCACAGATGGTGAGCCTGGCCGCCGACCGTAGCCTGGGCGATATCGACCTGGTTGGCGCGGCGACGCGCAACGTGCTGTTGCGCGACTGGAATG